>NZ_JBFRSN010000516.1:0-3291 GCF_041473595.1 Vibrio sp. 10N.222.46.A1 | reverse complement strand
TTCGAGTGTCGGTGTGTCGCCGATTACAATTGAAGCTTCACCTTCTGGCAGTAAACCAAGGATCTCTTGTGCGTGTCTAACGGTCGCAGCAAATACCATGATGCCAAGCTTGTCTTTGGCCAGTTCAATGATTTGATCGACAATTTGTGGGGTAGCACGCTTCGATTGCTCAATCACCATATCGAGTTCTGATTCTTTATAGCGCCCCGTACTTGCCGGCCTTAGTTGCGAAAAGTCATAGCTCAAAACGGGCGCATCGATCATGCGTGCTGGTGTTAGAAAGCCTTCGTCCAACAAGTAACGAATCGGCAGTTCGAAAATACAGTCTCTGAAAAATCTCGGCTCTTCAGAACGCACTTGGCCACGTGTGTGATATTGGTAAAGCCACCCCATACCAAGACGATAAGGCGTCGCGGTCAATCCAAGCACCTTTATGCCTGAATTATTTTCACGTAAGTGAGTGATCACTTTTTGATAGCTGCTGGTCTTTTCATCTGGTACGCGGTGGCATTCGTCGATAACCAATAATGAGAACTGATTGGAGAATGAGTCAAGGTTTCGAACTACGGATTGAACTGAAGCAAACACCACTTGTTGGTCTGTCTCTTTACGCCCTAAACCAGCAGAGAAAATTGAACCTTTTAGCCCATAACCTTCATACTTTTCATGGTTTTGCTCAACGAGCTCTTTTACGTGCGCAAGCACTAGAACACGACCTTTAGCGAGCCTTGCTAACTCTGCAATCACAAGGCTTTTTCCTGCGCCTGTAGGCAATACAAGAACAGCCGGTGTTTGGTGTTTTCTGAAGTAATGAATCACTGATTTTACTGAGTCAGCTTGGTACGGGCGGAGTGTATACATATCGTGTCTTGTAAAATGAAAAACAAATAGTGTGAAATAGCTCAACTAATTGAGCAAAGGTGACTATAATACCCGACTTAGATTAGTTGAGGTATTCATGCGTTTAGATAAATTTCTGTGCGATGCGTTAGGCGTCACTCGAAGAGAAGCAACACACTTATTAAAATCAAAAGCAGTGACAGTAAATGATGTCATTCAAAAAAGCGGCTCGCTTAAGGTAACTGAAGAGTGCGTTGTGGAATGGCAAGGCAATGAACTGAATGTTCACGGCCCGCGTTACATCATGCTTTACAAGCCAGAAGGCTTTGTTTGTTCGCATGAAGATGGTTCAAATCGCACTGCGTTTGAATTACTCGATGAAATCAAAATGGACAAGCTGCACTTTGCAGGTCGTTTAGATGTTGATACAACGGGTCTTGTCTTAATGACAGACGACGGTAAGTGGTCTCACCGTATCACATCGCCAAAGCACAAGTGCGAGAAGATGTACCGAGTGTGGTTGGTTGAACCTGTTGAAGACGATTACGTTGAAAAGTTCAAAGAGGGCATCCAGCTTAAGAGCGAAGACGGCCTAACACTTCCAGCACACCTTGAAGTACGTGCAGAGCGTGAAGTGTTGCTAACGATTCACGAAGGCAAATACCACCAAGTAAAACGCATGTTTGCAGCACTTGGTAACAAGGTAGAAGCACTGCACCGTGAACGTATTGGTGAAATCGAGATGGACGAGTCTTTAGAGTTGGGTGAATACCGTTACCTAACACAAGAAGAAGTAGACTCTATCTGGAAGTAATCTTTTCTACCGTAGATGTGGCCGACCAAGGATAGCGTCGGCTGATTATTTTGACTGGTACTAGGACAGTTTCAGCCATTATTACTATATGTTCATGTATGTGTGCGCATATTCGTGTATCACTGTGCGTATTCGTGTATTGCTACGTGTATATTCGTATATTGCTGCGTGCATGCTCGTGTTCACATAGAACTTAGTACTTAGTCGGAGAGTTATGCAAACGTCTACCTCACAGACCCCAAGCTCACAACCACAAACGCCTCAGTTAGGTTGGATGCTATTTTTGGTTTTGGGCGCTATTGGTGCTTTAACACCACTCGCCATCGATATGTACCTACCTGCAATGCCAACGATCGCCAAAGATCTTGGTGTGACAGCAGGGGAAGTGCAAATCACACTTACCGCGTACACCGCAGGTTTCGCTTTAGGTCAGTTGTTACATGGTCCGTTAGCCGACAGTTATGGTCGCAAGCCAGTTCTACTGATTGGTGTGCTCTTCTTTGCGATAGCGTCTGTCGTGAGTGCAACCACTCATGGCATTGAAGCGTTAACGTTAGTTCGTACCGCTCAAGGTTTTGCAGGTGCGGCGGCGGCGGTCATTATCCAAGCGGTTGTGCGTGATATGTTCGACCGTGAAGATTTTGCAAGAACCATGTCGTTCGTTACCTTAGTGATGACGGTTGCGCCATTAATTGCCCCTATGATTGGTGGTTATTTGGCATTGTGGTTCGGCTGGCGTTCAATCTTTTGGGTGTTGGCTATTTTTGCGGTTATCGTGATTCTTGCGGTTATCATTAAGATCCCTGAAACACTGCCTGTTGAAAATCGTCAGCCATTGCGCTTTAAAACGACGATTCGCAATTACGCTCGTTTATGTAAAAACTCGACCGCTATGGGCCTAATTTTCTCGGGTGCGTTCTCGTTCTCTGGGATGTTTGCATTCTTAACCGCAGGCTCTTTTGTCTACATTGATGTCTATGGAGTACGTCCTGACCTGTTTGGTTACCTGTTTGGTCTGAACATCGTTGCGATGATTCTGATGACGACAATTAATGGTCGAATTGTTAAGAAGGTTGGCTCTCATACCATGCTGAGAGCCGCGCTGGTCATTCAATTATTAGCTGGCGTCGGTTTACTGGTTGGTTGGTTATTGGATCTCGGGCTTTGGGGTATTGTGCCGTTTGTGATGCTATTTATTGGCACCATTTCTACTATCGGCAGTAACTCTATGGGTCTATTGCTCAGTGGTTATCCAAACATGGCCGGTACGGCTTCATCGCTTGCGGGAACATTAAGATTTGGTACTGGTTCTGTCGTTGGAGCTATCGTTGCGATGCTGCCAAGTGACAGTGCTGGGTCTATGGCTATGGTAATGGCTGCGTGTGCAGTAATGTCAGCGTTACTATATTGGACATTAGGAAAGAAGGCATAATGTCAAAATACTATATTGAAATTCAGAAGTTAGTGAATGATGCATTAGGCGAGCTTTACGCTCTGCACAAAGCAGGCAAAGCGATTGATGCGCCTATTGCGAACAACCTTTATTTAGTTCGTTGGGTAACGAAGGCGATTAAGGCTCAGTCTTATGATCGTGTGATTGTGCCTGACTTGGTTCGCTGGCAGAAACAGGGCCGTTC
>NZ_JBFRSN010000515.1:0-1154 GCF_041473595.1 Vibrio sp. 10N.222.46.A1 | reverse complement strand
TATCTATAGAATAGAACGAACGTTTCTTTAACTAGTTGAAAAGAAAATTAATTCAACTTTTTACGTCAGAAATTCTACCCCAATGGATTAAATGGCATTCGAATTGCTTTGTCATAGATAACCCAACTAATATACAGCAGGTTGCACCAATAACATTGCAGCTTGTCACGGAGGATAGGCTATGACCTTACAACGACATACATATTACGGCTTAATTCACCATGGAATTAAAACTCTATTAATGGACAGAATTGGCCACTTCACAGAGCGTGAATATCACGAGTATCTCGACTTAACGACCGGTAAATCGACGTGTTTTACCATGAGCGAACAAGAACTCGAAAACACATTAGACAGTTTGAAAAGTGAAGGTTACCTTGAAGACATCAAGAAGCTAATACCTCGCTATCAAACCTCGTCAATGCGTTAACCTGTTAGAGTTCGCTAAACACGATAATCGGTTAGATTGAATTAATTAGCACCCAATTGTCTCGAGCTATTTAGCATCGAGACAGTTTTGGTTAGACTGTCTGCAACTCAACTAACTGGATAGTCAGTGCCACATGAAGCAAATTCTTGATTTCATTCCTCTCATTATTTTCTTTGCGCTTTACAAGATGTACGACATCTACACGGCTACAGGTGCATTGATTGTTGCTTCCGCAGTACAAATCATTTTGACGTACATCATCTACAAGAAAGTAGAAAAAATGCAGATCATCACCTTTCTAATGGTTGCCGTATTTGGTGGCATGACCATCTTTTTGCATGATGACAACTTCATAAAATGGAAAGTGACCATCGTTTATGCGCTATTTGCTATCGGCCTTACAGTCAGTCACCTAATGGGCAAATCAGCGATTAAAGGCATGTTGGGTAAAGAGATCTCTCTTCCTGAAGCAGTGTGGGGCAAGATCAACTGGGCTTGGACTCTGTTCTTCACATTGTGTGCGATCCTCAATGTTTACGTTGCTTTCAACCTGCCATTGGATGTGTGGGTCAACTTCAAAGTGTTTGGCTTACTGATCGCTACTTTTGCATTTACCTTACTAACGGGCGTTTATATCTATAAACATTTACCAAAAGACCAACATTTGCCAAAAGATAAGCATCAGCAAAGAGACCAAGAAACACAAAACGATACGCAACAAGAG
>NZ_JBFRSN010000514.1:0-2586 GCF_041473595.1 Vibrio sp. 10N.222.46.A1 | reverse complement strand
TTTCTTGGCTTCATTGATCAGTAAGCCGCCACCAAACGAAAGGCCAAGCGTGATTCCTATTATTGTTAGGTTCGTTGCGTCTTTGCTGATTCCCAGTACTCTTAAGAATGGTCTCAGTAATACTGCCATGAGTTTCTCAATACCTAGAATCTTTAAGATCTTGAGTAACAGTAATAGTGCTGAGATTACCATGAAGATAACCGCAAAGTTCTTGAACTGTTCAAGCGCCCAACCCAAATAGCTTGTGTCTCCTGATACTTCAGGTTGCCAAAGCACGGTTGCTGGGTAGTTGAGCCAGTCTCCGTATTGATAACTGAGGTTGAGTAGCCATGCCAGCACTAAGCTTCCCCCCACTCTCACCGATAGGGTAGCCAGCCAGCTAACACCTGCTTTTTTGGCAATAGCGCCTTCAATTGGCAATGAGTGAGCAAGGAGCATCATGCTGCCTAAAATTGAAGCTTGAGCAACCGTTAAGGGAACATCGGAATTAATAAGGATAATTAGCCCGGCATAGATGTTGGTGAGTATGGTAGTTGCCCATACTAGACCCATTTCTTTGGGTAATCCGACGCTTTCCATTATAGGGCTTAGCCATTCGCTAAGAATCATTATGCCGCCAAGCTCTTCGACGACTTTTATCAATATGATGATTGGAATCATGATACGGAAAAGCGTCGAAGTGACATCGAAGATTTCTTTGAGGAGCTCTTTGAAAAATTGATAGGTTGATTTCATTGTTACGACCATAACTCGTTGTGTTGTATAAAAAGATCTTACCGCGATTGTTGTGATTATTATTTCAAAAATAACCTATAAAGTTGCCTGTAATTTTTAAATTGCCTTAAAGTAAGAAATTATCAATCAAAAAATCATGGTTTAAGAAATTATGGAAATAGACCGTATAGATAGAAGCATATTGGTTGAGCTTCAGAAGAATAACCGGATCCCTAATCAATCGTTAGCCGAGATCGTAGGGCTATCACCTCCTGCTTGCTTAAAGCGAGTGAAACGATTGAGGCAAGAGGGCGTGATAGTCGGTGATGTATCGATCATTAATCCTGAGCTTACTGGTAGCAAGATGACCCTAGTTGTGTCCGTTGAAATGGAGCGCGATCGAGGGGATATCTATCAAATTTTTCGCCATTCTATTTCTAAGGCGTCAGAGGTTACTCAGTGCTATCAGATATCAGGCAGCTTTGATTTTATGTTGATTGTTACGGTGAAAGATATACAAGCTTACGAAGACTTTGTTGAACGAGTATTGCGCAAAGATCTGAATATTCGCAAGTTCCATACCTCAGTCTCTATGAGAACCGTGAAATTTACCACTGCAGTTAACTTAGATGAGTCATGACCTTTAGCCAGATAGAGGTGTGAATAATTAGATCAAAGGCATAATAGTTAGGGAAGAGGCTTAGCGTTGAGAGTTTTGTGAGGTGCATTGGTTATTTTTGTATAAATAGCAGTCATTTACACAAAATGTTACTTTCATATTTTGTCATAACTTTAATAATTGTATATATTCCTCCGCTACAATAATAATTAACCGAAGTTAATACCAAATGACTGTCAGTTCAGCTTCTCAATCACGTGAAACGCTTCTAAGCGAAAACGAACAACTTGTCTCGACTACCGACCTTAAAGGTGTGATTACTTATAGTAATGACGCTTTTTGCCGTATTGCGGAATACAGTCAAGATGAATTACTAGGGCAACACCATAATATTGTTAGGCATGGTGATATGCCAAAAGCGGCTTTTGCCGATATGTGGGTGAATCTAAAACAAGGCAAGGCTTGGCGCGGGATCGTAAAAAACAAGACTAAATCCGGCGGGCACTACTGGGTTGATGCTTACGTTACCCCTATTTATGATGGCGGGAAGGTAAGTGGCTATCAGTCTGTTCGTGTTAAGCCGAAAAACGAATGGGTACAAGTCGCAGACAAGGCTTATCAAAGCTTATTGAAAGCTGAGAAGTCAGGTCGCCAATGGTCACTACAGATCAGTGACAGTGTTCGTTACGCAGTGTTACTCGGCTCTTTGGCTGCGCCTCTGATTTCAAATCTTGTAGAAGTAGGGCAAGCATCTCAGTGGATATTGAGTCTTCTTCCTGTTTCTGCTCTCGCATTGCTTTTCCGACAAGAGCTCATTGATACTCCATTACAGTTAAAAAAACTGCAATCTAAATTCGATAGCGTCAGTCGACTTGTCTATTCAGGTAATAGTCAGTTCTCTGTTGCCGATTTTCATCTCAAGCTGCTGTCTGCCCGAATCCGCACTGTATTAGGCCGTATGACAGACTCAGCGAAACCATTGCAAGATTTAGCTGATAACCTTAATGCGACGTCATACCAAGTAACTGAAGCGCTCGATCAGCAGACAAAAGATATTCTTCAGGTACGTGAAGCAACTGAAGAGGTTGAAGTGACCGCCAATGAAGTATCTTCTCGTACAGAAGAAGCTCACCAAATTGTCGATGTTACCTTGCAAACTTGTGCTGGTGCTAAAGAGAGCATCGATCAAACCCACCGCAACCTTGAAAACTTGGCATCTCAGGCGGAGAAAGCGACGCACACGACTTACCAAT
>NZ_JBFRSN010000513.1:0-2815 GCF_041473595.1 Vibrio sp. 10N.222.46.A1 | reverse complement strand
TCTAGGTCTAGGTCTAGGAAGCATTATGAATAAAAAAAGACGCTTTAACGTTATCATTAAAGCGTCTTTCGTTTTGACTTTATCTGTGACTTAACTGCCAGACCAAGCAACTCGTTAGTAAATCATGTTCATGACTTACTAACGATGAGTCCAATCACTATGCGTCAATAAATGCGTTTAGCGTTGAGCTTGGGCGCATTAGTGATGAAACCAATGCATCATCAAGTAGGTAATAACCGCCTAAGTCGCCAGCTGGACCTTGAGCGTTATTCAGCTCAGCAACAATAGCTTCTTCACTTTCAGCCAATTGAGTTGCAACACCTGCGAACTCAGCAGCAAGGTCAGCGTCAACCGTTTGCTCAGCCAGCGCTTTCGCCCAGTATGCTGCAAGGTAGTAGTGGCTACCACGGTTATCAAGCTCACCCACTCGACGTGAAGGAGACTTGTTGTTATCTAGGAATTCACCCGTCGCTTTATCAAGCGCGTCAGCGAGAACTTGTGCCTTAGCATTCCCCGTTACTACGCTTAGGTGCTCTAGAGATGCCGCTAGTGCCAAGAACTCACCAAGAGAGTCCCAACGCAGGTGGTTTTCTTTCTCTACTTGTTGAACATGCTTAGGCGCAGAACCGCCAGCACCTGTTTCAAACAGGCCGCCACCGTTCATAAGTGGAACAATCGATAGCATTTTAGCTGACGTACCAAGCTCTAGAATCGGGAACAAATCCGTTAGGTAATCACGTAATACGTTACCTGTAACCGAAATAGTATCTAGGCCTTCTTTGATACGAACCAGTGAGTACTGAGTTGCTTCTAAAGGAGCAAGGATCTTAATTTCAAGACCATCGGTATCATATTCAGGAAGGTAAGCGTCAACTTTCTTAATAAGCTGAGCATCATGCGCGCGAGACGCGTCTAGCCAGAATACTGCAGGAACACCCGAAGCACGAGCACGAGTTACCGCTAGCTTAACCCAGTCTTGAATCGGTGCATCTTTAACCTGACACATACGGAAGATATCACCTTCCTCTACGTCTTGCTCTAGAAGCACAACGCCTGAAGCGTCAACAACTTGAACCTGACCAGCAGCTTCAAGGATAAAAGTCTTATCGTGAGAACCGTACTCTTCGGCTTTTTGAGCCATCAAGCCAACGTTTGGTACACTACCCATTGTTGTTGGATCGAAAGCACCATTCTCTTTGCAGAAATCAATAACTGCTTGGTAGATGCTTGCGTAGCTGCGATCAGGAATCATAGCTTTCGTGTCTTTTTGCTTACCTTCTGGATCCCACATTTGACCTGAAGAACGCAGCATTGCAGGCATAGATGCATCAACAATGATGTCGCTTGGAACGTGTAGGTTAGTAATGCCGCGATCCGAATCAACCATCGCTAGTGGTGGTTGAGTCTCGTATACCGCTTGTAGGTCAGCTTCAATCGCTTCTTTCTGCTCTTGAGGAAGCGCAGCAATTTTTGCGTATACATCGCCGATGCCGTTGTTTACATCAACACCAAGCTCTTCAAACAGTTGACCGTGCTTAGCGAATACGTCTTTGTAGTAAACCTTAACTGCATGACCAAAGATCACAGGGTCAGATACTTTCATCATCGTCGCTTTCATGTGAAGAGAAAGCAGTACACCTTGCTCTTTAGCTGATGCGATCTCTTTCTCGAAGAACGCAACCAAAGCGGCCTTGTTCATCACTGACGCATCAATGATCTCTTTATCTTGCAATGCAAAAGCGGGCTTCAGAGTTTTCTTCGCACCATCTTTACCAACGAATTCAATGCTAACTTCTGTAGCACCTTCAATTGTTACTGACTTTTCGCTGCCGAAGAAGTCTTTGTCGTCCATACTTGAAACGTGCGACTTAGAATCCGCAGACCAAGCACCCATTGAGTGTGGGTTCTTCTTCGCGTAGTTTTTAACAGAAAGTGGAGCGCGGCGATCCGAGTTACCTTCACGTAACACAGGGTTTACAGCACTGCCTTTGATTTTATCGTAAGTCGCTTTAACGGCTTTCTCTTCGTCAGTGTTTGCTTCTTCTGGGTAATTAGGAAGTGCGTAACCTTTTGACTGAAGCTCTTTGATTGTTGCTTGAAGTTGAGGAACAGATGCAGAGATATTTGGAAGCTTGATGATGTTCGCTTCAGGTGTCTTAGCTAACTCACCTAATTCTGCTAATGCATCACCAATACGTTGCTCTTCGTTCAGGTAGTCAGGGAAGTTGGCAATAATGCGCCCTGCAAGTGAAATGTCGCGAGTATCAACGTTAATACCAGAAGAAGCCGTAAAAGATTGAATGATAGGCAGCAGAGAGTAAGTTGCTAGCGCCGGAGCTTCATCAGTAATGGTATAGATGATCGTTGGTTTTTCAGTAGGCATGAAATTTCCCTATAGTTCTTACAAGCTCACTTAAAGCAGTGAGAGTGTTATAAATTGACCAGTAAGCCACTCTGAGAGTGAAAACTGCTTACTCGATAGTCGTACTCTATCTTATTTTTCATGCAATCTTGATGACAGCATGAGCCAAATCCGTGAGTGCATTGTTTTAATAAAAGAGCCAGTTATAATAAAACACGAAGGTATAATTAAACAAATCAGGCTTAAGAGTCCATCAACTTGTTCTATTTTGTGTCTTTTAGGCGCGCAAATGATAGCTCAATTCCGTTTCTATGAAAACTTTTCGGCACACTTCGTTTACATTTTTGCAAGGTAGTTAACATGTCTACTCGCTCACGCAGCGCATCTCGTTCAGACAAACCGGCTCGTTCTGGTACCACATTAAAACAAAGCGGTAATAGACAGAATCAACAC
>NZ_JBFRSN010000512.1:0-2047 GCF_041473595.1 Vibrio sp. 10N.222.46.A1 | reverse complement strand
TTAAAAAAGTCCAATGTTCAGTTATTGCTGTTAGTTGCTATTGCCTCACTGTTTATTTCACCTGTCTTGATAGACAGCAGCACACTGTGGCCGAGTCATGTGACGCTTATTCCGGTCATTGCTACCGCGATAATTCTGCTTTTGAATTTGGACCTCAATTTTACCTTTCATAAATCACGACTGATACAATGGGTTGGGTTGTGTTCCTACTCAATTTATCTCTGGCATTGGCCTATTAATGTTTTCATTAAGAACCTTACGAGCAACACTATTACTCACAATATAGTTGGAGTAATGATATCGGTATTGATGGGGATCCTTTCTTTTAAGTTCATTGAAAGTTACCGACCTAAAAAAGCACGTAAAGGCGCTAGTTTTTTTGTGGCTTATTATCCCGTAGTTTTTGCTATCCCTGTTGCCCTGATCGGACAGGTTGTTTATGAAAGTGAAGGGTTACTTTGGCGCCTGGATAAAACACAGCTAGTCATTGCACAAAGTGTCTATGAACGGAATCCACGAAGCGGAGAGTGCCACGTCGAATTTGGACCATCTCCTGAATGTCACTATGGCTCAGGACCCGTATCCGCTATTGTTTTAGGCGATAGTCATGGCGCATCGATAGTGAGAAGTGTTGAAGCGTCAGCACCTAACGATACATCGGTCATCGACTGGACGAGAAGCGCATGTCCGACGATTTCAGGTATCAAAAGAGTGCTTTCAAGTGGTGAGTTATCAGAAGAGTGTGGGGATTTTGTCTCAGCATCGCTAATAAAAGCGAAAACCAACTACCCTAATGTTCCTGTTGTTGTCATTAACAGAATGGGTGGCTATCTTTATGGTTCGAATGAAGATGGGTGGCAAAGTGAGAACGAAAAGATCAGTTTAATCGCAGGAGATAAAAGGTTTCAGACCAGATCGGAAGAGTACCTGAACTCAATCTTATCCAGTTTTGAAAAGACCATGTGCGAGCTTAGTCAATCTAACCCTGTTTATTTGGTCAAGCCAATCCCTGAGCTTAAGAAAGATGTACCTAAAACTATGTATAAGTATTCGATTTTAAATCAATCTGATATTTCGGTTTCTATTCCTCTTGAAGAGTACCGACAAAGAACCGCATTGATTACGAAATCTTATGAAAAAATCAGCCAAAACTGTCGAGTTACTCTTATAGACCCTGAACCGATATTTTGTGATGATCAGCAGTGCCTAGGGGATATCAACAATCACCCAACATACGTTGATGACGATCACCTGAATGAATTTGGTGCTGGCCAACTTATTCCTCAATTTCGCGAAAAAATATGGGGTCAATCAGCTCCGTAGGAAATGCTCATTCGCCCTTATTGTTTACACGAAAGAATAAGGGCGTTTCTGTGTTTGGAGCTATTGTGTTGGTCTTAAATGATTCGTTTAGGTAGCGATGTTTAAGATAAATTTCGGTTCAAGTGAACCCTTGTGCTATACTCCGCGCCCCAATCCGAATTGGCTTGTTAAATCTTAGGAAATTATTATGAGTGTTAAAAACGAACTTCAACAAATTAACAACCGTCTAGACAAGTGTCGCAACAAGTTAGCGGCTGCTAAAACTCGTAATGATCGTCCTGTTGTTCGTCAATTTGAAGATGAGATTAAGAAGCTAACTAAGAAAATTGCACAGCTTAAACACAAAGAAAGCTTTGATGTGAATCAAGAGCGTAAGTCTCTGATTGATATGCCATTTAGCCGTGAAATCACAAAAGCTGAGCAAGCGGATATGGGTAAACTTAAGAAGTCTGTTAAAGGATTAGTAATTGTTCACCCAATGACCAAGATCGGTAAAGAGCTTCGCATTGAGGTTATGACTGGTTACGCACCGAAAAAATTCTAATTGCCAGTGATGGTGATGAAAAAGGAGCTAGCAATAGCTCCTTTTTGCTTTTTTAGGTATTAAAAAAGCAGAGTCAGCGGTAATAATACTCACGCCGTTTTCAACTTTTTAGAGGTGATTGTTGTCACAAATCCTTTTATCTCCTATAAAAGTTAACGTGCTACTAACATGGCACCAAGT
>NZ_JBFRSN010000511.1:0-449 GCF_041473595.1 Vibrio sp. 10N.222.46.A1 | reverse complement strand
CACTAAGGTCGCCTTTTTCAAAGTCTGCTCAAAACAGTCTTCGCTAATGCTTATCTAAAGCTATTTCTAAAAAGAAATTACTTAGAGATGTGAGCGATTAGGTCAAGAACTTTGTTTGAGTAACCGATTTCGTTGTCGTACCAAGATACAACTTTAACGAATTTGTCAGTTAGAGCAACACCAGCTTTAGCATCGAATACTGAAGTTTGAACTTCACCGATGAAATCTTGTGATACTACTTGGTCTTCAGTGTAACCAAGAACGCCAGCCATTTCGCCTTCAGAAGCTTCTTTCATTGCAGCACAAATTTCTTCGTAAGATGCAGCTTCTTTTAGGTTAACAGTTAGGTCAACTACAGATACGTTAGCAGTTGGTACACGGAAAGCCATACCAGTTAGAAGGCCGTTTAGTTCTGGAAGAACAACGCCTACAGCTTTAGCAGCACCAGT
>NZ_JBFRSN010000510.1:0-3406 GCF_041473595.1 Vibrio sp. 10N.222.46.A1 | reverse complement strand
TTGTTGGTGATGGCTTTGATCTTCAATCACCAATTTGTGAAGCGTCCGGAGAAGATTTCGCTTTTGAAAAGCAGATGGAGCAGTACGAAAGGAATGTACTGACGGAAGCGCTAATAGAAAGCGCAGGCAACATTAACGAGGTATCAAGTAAGCTGAATTTACCGCGTAAAACCCTTTATCGAAAAATGAAGAAACACCAATTGGATAAAGAGAGCTTCAAGGCCTAACTGGTTCATCCATTCGCTTAATAAAAGCACAAGACAACAATGACCCATTTCACTTTTAGTCGAATGGTTAACCGTTTCAAGTGATTGTAATAAAAGGGCTTTAACATTTGGCACAATGCGTGCAATCACTACATTGTGGCATACGTTCACATGAGGTTATTCGGTGCTGAGTCAAAATATATATGACAGCTATCTATATATGACAGCTATCCAACACCGAATGATCGAATAAAGGAAGTTAGAAAAATAATTGCTTGTTGCAAGGAGATACAAACATGAAGCAAATACTGAAAGGTTCGATTGCTCTGATACTCGGTGTGAGCTCGATGACGGCATGGGCCGCAGCAGAATCAGCCGACTTAGGTCCTCGTCCCCTCTTTTTAGTGAACAATATGGATGAGAGCCCTTTGAAAACCAAGCTGTTGAGTTGCAGTGAAGGACCTTTTCATCGTAGTGATTTTTCTATTGGACATCGCGGAGCTGCGATGCAGTTTCCTGAACACACCAAGGAATCCTACTTAGCAGCGATTCAAATGGGCGCGGGTGTAGTGGAGTGCGATGTGACTTTTACTAAAGATAAGGCGTTGGTATGTCGTCACTCGCAAAGTGATCTGCACACCACAACCGATGTTTTAGCGCATCCCGATCTTGCTAAGAAGTGTTCAACACCGTTCACGCCAGCTAACCCAGCGACAGGCGAAGATGCACAGGTTGAGTGTCGTACCTCTGATTTCACGCTGGCTGAGTTTAAGACCCTGAAAGGGAAAATGGATGGTGCGAATCAAAAAGCAACCACGGTCGAAGAGTACATGAATGGCACACCTGGTTGGAGAACTGACCTTTACAGCCAAAATGGGACACTGATGACACACGCCGAAAGTGCGGCATTGTTTAAAGAGCACGGCGTGAAGGTGACTCCTGAGCTAAAATCGGCGGCGGTAGAAATGCCTTTCAATGGTTTTAGCCAAGAGATGTACGCGCAGAAGCTGGTGGATGAGCTGAAAGAGGCGGGTTTTGAGCCTTCAGAGACTTACCTACAGTCATTCAACTTGGATGATGTGAAGTACTGGGTTAATGAGACGCCTAAGTTCGGTAAGCAAGCCGTTTATCTTGACGACCGTGTCTATGAGCAAGCGGACTTTGTCGCGTCTGTTGAAAACATGAAGGAGCTACACGATGCGGGCGTGAATATCATCGCACCACCTCTGTTTGCTTTGGTTGAACTTGATAAGAACAACGAATTAGTGGCGTCTAACTACGCGAAACTGGCAAAAGATGCTGATCTTGAAATTATTGCATGGACACTTGAGCGTTCAGGCCCGCTAGCGCAAGGCGGCGGATGGTATTACCAAAGCGTGAAAGATGGCATCAACAATGATGGCGACATGATGAAAATGCTTGATGTACTGGCGCAAGATGTTGGTGTTATGGGCGTATTCAGCGATTGGCCTGCAACGGTAACTTACTACGCTAACTGTATGGACAGCGACGCTTAGGCTGTTGTGAGCTCGCTTTGCATAGCAATTATAGCGTTTGTATAGAGAGTACTTAGCCAAAGAATAATAAGATAAAAAGCAGTGAACCAAAGAGCCTTCGGGCTCTTTTTTTACCGCCGAAATTGGCGGGACAGAAATGACCCAAATAGGCACTTCTTAGTTGGACAGTAATGACACAAAAGTAATTTCCCAATCTAGGGTTTTCTTTAAGTTATTGAAATTAAATAAATTAAAAGGTGGCACAAAGGCTGCAATAGCGAAGGTGACTTTCAACAATAAGTAAAAGTAAGGTTTGAATATGAAAATCAGTGTTAAAGGACTGTTAATCGCTAGCTCATTACTACTTCCTTCAATGGCTATGGCAAGCGACTGCTCTAGTCGTGGTGTGTTAGACGATCGATACTGTGATGAAAACCAAGATTTGGTCGCCGATTCACCAAAGAACCCAGATGAGTGGAACGACCCAAGTACGCTTGTGTTTACTTATACGCCAGTAGAAGACCCTGCGTTGTACAAAGATGCGTTTGCGGATTTCCAAGCTCACCTAAGTAAAATTACGGGTAAGCGAGTGATTTACTACACGGTTCACTCGAACTCTGCGCAAGTAGAAGCGATGCGTTCTGGTCGACTGCATGTTGCAGGTTTCTCTACGGGCCCAACAGGCTACGCAGTTAATTTAGCAGGTTACGTTCCAATTGCGGTGAAGGGCGATGAGTCTGGCTTCCAAGGCTACAACCTAATCACGATTGTTCGTAAAGACAGCGGCATTAACAAAATGACTGATCTGAAAGGCAAAAAGGTTGCACACACTTCTGCATCTTCCAACTCTGGCAACCTAGCTCCACGTGCGTTATTTCCAGCGAAAGGCCTAGTGCCAGATGAAGATTACAAAGTGCTTTACTCAGGTAAGCATGACCAATCGATTCTAGGCGTCTTCAATGGAGATTATGACGCAGCACCTGTGGCATCGGACGTGTACGATCGTATGGTAGCAGCAGGTCGTGTTGACGATTCTGAACTGAAGATCATCTACCGTAGCCCACGCTTCCCAACGTCTGCGTTTGGCTATGCTTACAACCTAAAACCAGAACTGGTTGAGAAGATCAACGAAGCTTTCTTTAGCTACCGCTTTACACCAGAAATGAGCGCATCGTTTAAAGGTGCCGACCGTTTCTCGCCAATCAGCTACAAAGAAGAGTGGGATGTGATTCGTGATATCGCTCATGCGACAGGTACGGCTTACACCAAAACTGGCTTGAAGAAATTGGCTGAAAAAGATGCGGCTAAACGAGCAAAGAAAAAAGCCGCTGAGCTAGCAAAACAAGCAAACAACGGCTAGTTCTTTTTTATTAGAAGACTAAGTTTTAGAAAGACTTAGTTCTTTAAAAACACCTACTTCAACTAAATATCTATGCCCTCGCGGGTAGGGCATAGATCATTCTAAAATTCGCACAAGGAAATGCAGTATGGCCGTAGCAAGCTATGAAGGAATAAAGATAAACAACCTTTTCCACGAATACGTGGCAGGCAAGCCAATCCTTAAAGGCATTAATATTGATATCGATGAGCCAGGCATCATCGCGATCATTGGTCCATCTGGTACCGGTAAAAGTACGCTTCTGCGCTGTATCAACCGACTCAACGATCCAAGCCAAGGTGAGATCATATTTGATGGCGCAGACC
>NZ_JBFRSN010000509.1:0-1053 GCF_041473595.1 Vibrio sp. 10N.222.46.A1 | reverse complement strand
GTATAAACTGGCAGCCAATAAAAATGGACGCTTATTCAGCGTCCATTTGATATCACATTAAGAAGAGATCGACCTTAAGCCGTACTTAGTTCTCTCCGTATTAGCTATTCTCGTACTAGCCTTTTTCCGGGTTAGTTCTCTTCGTGATTGTAAACATGTACATCTCGTTGAGGGAATGGAATCGTGATGCCCTCTTCATCGAAGCGTTTCTTCACGGTTTCCGTCACATCCCAATACACTTCCCAGTAGTCATCTGTCTTAACCCAAGGTCTTACAACAAAATCAACTGAAGACGTATTCAAGGTGTGAAGCTTGATCATATGCTCTGGTTTTTTCAACACTAGAGGGTGAGCAAGAATGATGTCGTTCAATACCGATTTTGCTTTATCGATATCATCTGAGTAACCGATACCAAAAACCATATCAACACGTCTCACACGCTCTGCTGTGATGTTGTTGATCACGTCACCCCAGATCTTGTTGTTTGGGATCACCAAGCGTTGGTTATCGATGGTTTGAACGGTTGTCGATACTAAGCTCATGTCTTTTACAGTGCCTTGAACACCAGCGACTTTGACCATGTCGCCAACATCGTACGGACGGTAGATCAAGATCATCAAGCCCGATGCAAAGTTAGACAGCGTATCTTGCAATGCAAAACCAATGATGACACCCGCAACACCGAAACCCGTTAATAGTGGTGCTAGCTCAATCCCTATTTGAGACAGGGCGATCAGCAAACCAACAAACACGACCGCTTTAGATGCAATTGATACAAAGAAGTCCTGCATCAATACACTGAAGTCCATTTTAGAGTGCGAAACACTCTTACGAACGGTTTTACGAGCCACATTAGCAATAAGGCGAGTTACATACAAAATACCGAGGAAAAGCGCGAGTTTAACGATAAATGAAGGGGTATTTTCAAAAGCCCATGAACTGAATGAACGAAGCCAACCATCCAACAACTCCAGTGCAACATCAACATCCAATACATCAGCGTTAATGTCGCCGGTGGTCGCTAATAGAATACGCTTGTACGAGGTGACATCC
>NZ_JBFRSN010000508.1:0-8660 GCF_041473595.1 Vibrio sp. 10N.222.46.A1 | reverse complement strand
GTATTATTTAGATTATGTAAAGGGAAAAACCACAAGGTTACTTAAAGATTGAAATATCAGGCGACGCTGCGCTATACTTGCTTTAGGTCGTTAAGGTTAAAACACACTACATTGGCTGCTAACCAGTAGTGCCCTATGTAGTGTGTTTTTTCTAAGATTTAGAGTGTGTTAGAGGTGGTACTCTGACCATATAGCACTTGCAAAAAAGCCGGCTTCCCAATAGTAGCCGGCTTTTTTGTGTCTAAAAAACGGGATTTGATTTGTTTCTTCGGTTGAGATAGCGTGAAATTTCACCGTTTGGACAACCAATCTAAACACTCCCCAAAAACCTATTGGACCTCAAAATATGACTCCTTTGACTCAGCCTTGGCGTGGGCTAAAGCCCAAACAACACATTCTCAATCACACCGCTTGTTTATCCCTCGGGATGAAGTGCTGTGTGCTTTAAACGTGGACGGTGAATGTTATGAAGACGCCTGGACACGACTCCTCCCCTCCCCCGCTCGATAAATCGAGTTACGATGCGGAGTATCGCCGTAAGCGTAAGGATCGGAAGCTGGATTTGATTGAATTGTATCAACGTGTCGTTGAAGAAGAGAACGCGCGGAACCCTAAGACGCCTTTTGAGATCGGATTTAAGTCTCGCCGGTTGCTTCGAAGCGGTAAGGTAGAAACCCTACCGCCAGAATACGCGCGGATCTTAAAAGGGTGTGAAGAATTTATTACCAACCCCAATCGTTTCCCGTCACTTAATGCATGGGGCGGTGAAGCGGTGAATAATGTGCAGTGTCGCACCTTAATTGCGAAAGTATTAGCGTGCACTCTGCCGAACACAGACCTCATTGGAGGGCGCATCGGTTTGCCCACCGAAGCGGGATTGAAAACCATCAGCTACGACCAGCTTCAAGAAGATTATGCGTTGCGCTTTGGAGAGTTTATTTCGCCGAAGTCCTTTGCTAAAGCGGTGAAGTATCTAAAGCGTGCCAGCTATTTTCACAGTGAGCGGATCAATGTGTGTGTCGACCAAGACGAAGGGACGATACGCAGTGCACCCGCGTACAAACAGTTTACACCTCGCTTCTTTAATGACTTAAAAGTCGTGCGTTACACCAACATCAGCGAATTGATCCTCGCAACACGGGAACGCCAGACAAAGAAAGGACTGAGCTTTCAGTGGCTCTCTTTCCGTAAGATCGCGTCAGGGATACAAGAGATCTTCAATGCGTCAACGTTAAACACCTATGCGCAATCAACCTCAGCCTTCTTTAGTGAGTATCAACCGGACTTGGCCCCTAATTAAAGGGATATTTTTGTCTCCGCGAAAGCGGAGGGATCAGCACGTCTGAACCTTATCCTACCCTGCTTTATCTCTCATTTTTCTTGTTTCTCCCAACAGGTTATTCAGGGTTATCTTGCGCACGCAGTCTCATTCGGAAGGGATTTCTCTATTCACGGTTTTTTATAAGAAAGGCCGTGCAAGAAAGGAAGGATAAAAAAGACCGCTATAATGGCCATCAATAAGGGGCTGCGCTTATGAACACTACGTATAAAGATAAATAATTAAATCAATAGAAAAATAAATACTTAAGGACAAGCAAAAAAAACGGCGCGGCAACCTTCTTTTGTCATACGACAGGGACCTTCTTCGATTAAACGCTGAGTCAGGTGGCTCCCTTTCATCATCTCCTTACTTAACGTCCACCTTCATCCGGATGGTATGGCTTAGCAGGGCGAGGGTTTTTAGTGCTGTCAATATTGCAGCCTAAAAAGAGCAGTATGGCGCTGTGAGAGGCTTTCTTCTTAATTTCATTAAATGGTCACGGTTCTTATTCAGCCGCTTAAGCTTGCTGCTTTACAAAATGAATGGCCCCTTGAATACTAAGATTAGCGTTTCGATTTATCAGCGTCAGAGGGTAATTCAAACTCAGGGAGCATAAATTAGTATTACTTCGAGGTGTTTCTCTTCTTACGCTGTTAGCCTAGAAAAACACATGGGTTACTAGAAGAGAAAAGGACGGATATGACACTTCCTATTTTTCACTCAAACAACGGAAGGTGGAGTGTCGGTGGGTGTGGCTCAGTATGTTCCAGAACTAAATGCGGCGGTCGGTTACTTGCAAAACAACCGTAACATGAACATGAAAATCGCAATTTCAGTTAAACCACAGAACCCTACAGTGCATTTGGTGATTGGCCACAAGAGTAATGTAGAGAAAGAATATCCATCGCAAGCCTAACTGTATCGGATCTCACAGACCTTTGTACTACTCATCTAATGAACAGTTAGGAGCGTTATATGTTGTTGTCTTGGTTTAGCGACGACTACCCATCGGCCTTATTGTTATCATATTCAGGTACTAATTGAGTGAGGGGAATGATCGCCTCACCCAACTTTCATTGTGACAACGTCACAAAAAGACCGAAAGACTACGGTTATTACCTTCCTTGAAGCCCTTATATAACGTTCTGGTCAGAGTTTTATAAAATATTCAACGTTTTACTGCCCACTTTTAAATCGACTCTCTTTATACCCAAGCGATAAAGGCAAGAGAGTACGTCATTTTGAAAAACATTGTATTGACTACGATTTAGAAGTAATAAAAATTCTTCTAACAAGTATCGTTTTTGAGCAAGCTGATAAAAATCACTTATCCTTTGCTTTACATCCAAGTCAATAACAGCGACTTCCAGGCGAGATTGATTCTTCTCAAATAAAAAACTAATCGGCCATTTTGACACAGAAAACCTCCATTATGTGTGAATTATAAAAACAGTCGTTACCGCTCGAAGGGAAAATTAGAGCAACATTTCTTCTTTAATTCCTACTTTGATTAATGCCGCCTTCTCAATCGCTGTTAGTTCTGAAAGCTCACTAACGAAATCACAATCCTTGAACCGAACGTCGGTCGCTTCACCCAACTTTTCACTCAATGCCGTCATCAAGCCTTCTACTAGGCCACTGAAACGCATGGCAGTCGAGATTAAAACATTGTCACCTTGCGCCAGATATGACGACGGAACTTGTTCAGCAACCAACCTAAAAACGCCTCGTAAACGCTGACCAAAAGCACCTTCCAATTGCGTTAATGTCGCTTTCAGGTCACTTTTCGACATTTGATCCAAAGCTGAACTCATTAAATCCCCATCAAAACGAGCATGAGCATTCGCATCAAGCGCGCCTTCAGTTTTTTTGCCGTTTTTTCATGCCATTGCAAGGCCGATGTATCAATAAAACCTTGTAAACCTTGCATAGTGGCGCTTACATTTGGACGTTTGTGTGAAAGTGAGTCCACAATTAATCCTAGATGCCCTGAATAATTTTTCTCTTGTTTAGGGACAGTAGAAAGCGCCAATTCACGAACTAGACTCAGATCCCCCTTTATTCAAGGCGATATTCTGAATAAATTTAAATGAAATATTGCCTTCGCTTAGCGCATCTTGTAGCTTATTTATTGTTTCACTAGATAATAATGGTGTTAAATTCGCTGTTACTCGTGTAGACAAGTAACTCACCGAATCCAGTGCTGTTTTCTTACTATTATCCTTAGCTGAACTACCTCTAATACCTAGATCATTATCAATTTCAGAACTAACAGCAATCGTCCTGACAGGATGCTCGCTCGAGCTTTGTTTCTGTGTTTCCGGCTCAAAATAAGAACTAATAGCCTCTTTAAGTCCACCAACTTGAGCAGTTAATTTTCGGTCATTGAATAGGTTTCAGCGACAATGGCGAGTTTAGTTTGAGCAGACCACTGCTCTGATGAAGTGTTGCTCTTTGGCACGGTGGCTCCTGAACTTCTGAGTTGCGGGCGCCAATAATACAGGGTCGCAGTGCTAATTCCTTCCTCTTCGGACACTTCTTTAACTGACATCGAATAGGGAGGCAGCAGCTTCTTCAATATCGCTTCTTTTCTTTCAACTGAGATACGAGACACAATTACTCTTTATCGCCCAAACTGGTTAAATTTTAACAGTGACAACTACCCTGCCAGATAGGGATATTGTGAACCCAGATTTAGACACAAGAACAGCTCCCGATTGGGAGCCGTTCCCCTTTCAAAAATGATAATGTGCTTTCACACTATCATTCTCCTTTAGCAGCTTTATTATCTTTGGTGCTTGTCTCTTCAGCCTTATGCTCTAATACATCACAGTTTTTATTGATAGTGATGGACTTAGGCTTCATAGCTTCAGGTATCTCTTTCACCAGAGTAATAGTTAACAATCCGTTAGAAAGATCTGCATCCGTAACTTCAACATAATCAGCTAAGTTGAACTTACGTTCGAATGTACGATTGGCGATACCCTGATACAGATATTTATTTTCTTTATCAGCACATTTTTGCCCACGTACACTTAGCACGCTCTTTTCTACTTGAATATCAAGCTCTTCCTGAGTAAATCCGGCTACGGCCAGGGTGATGGCATAGCGATTCTCTTTTAGAACTTCAATGTTATATGGTGGGTAACCGTTGATAGCAGTTTCACTGGTCATGGCATGATCAATTAATGATGCTAGACGGTCAAACCCAACACTACTACGGTATAGTGGAGATAGGTCAATTGAGCTCATAATATATCCTCCATAAGAAGCAATACAAAATAAAAACAAGAGTGATGAAAAGGCCTCTTGATAAGACAACCTTTTCAAGGTTTTTTATAGTGTTTACGAACAATTATTTCAATAGTTTTTATATAGCAATTTCTCATTGAATTAGTTTTTTTATATGAAATTGTTATATCCTATCTATAATGACGAGACAAAAATAGTTCATAATTAGACGGTCTCTCTACTCTCTGATGGGCAATATTCCACGATATGAATTACGCGGGTGGCATGGGGTCGAGATCGGTTGGTTGAGTTAGAAATGAAAAAAGGCAGACTTTCAGTCTGCCTTTTTTGAGTCACAAGAGATTACTATCAAATCAAATGGAAGGTGATTTATGAATGTGACTCTATGCTTATGTGCGGGTTATGTTTGAAAAATCAATAGCCATGTGATGATTTATTTAACGTAATGGTACTTAGTGTGAACCCAAATTTAGACACAAGAACAGCTCCCTATTAGGAGCTGTTCTGCGTTACGGAGTCACGCAATTGAACATAGGAATAATGAACACCAATAATTTTTTTTAGTGAGTTTTTTAAAATGTATGTCTTTTTACGGCATAACCTTGTTTTTCTTAGATTCATCACTACATCAAATATGAACAATGTTGCTGTTAAACTAGTTTAAAGGTTTTGTATGGCTATCTATGTAGCGCCTGGTAATAAAGTCGGGCGAGATGGGGCTCTTTTCAAGAGTGTAAAATTAATACAACAAATCATACGGTTGTAGTAAAATATGGTCGGTATTGTACTATCCGTGATCATGAAATAGCGCCTCCAACAAGTACTGCAGCGCGACATTGGTTGCAGATTTATAGAACACCAGATAATACGGAGTAATGTCCGTAACATTATCGTAGAAAGGTCGCTTAGCGGCCTTTCTGCATTTGTAAGTATTAGGTAGCCTCCTTGCGGCTTTGTTGCGTAATTAAATTTAGAGATAGAGCTACCCCGTTTCGCGTATTTCTTAGTCAATACGACAAGTTTCAGGCACACCTAACCCAGTAAGCTTGTTCAACGCTTTTATCATCGCGTAAGTTTCACCCACCTGTGCATTGTAATTTCTTAAGCTCAGTTTCCCTCCTAGCAACTGTTTAACTCGATACATCGCTGTTTCTGAGAGTGAACGTTTGTGGTATCCATACCGCTCTTTCCAATACTTATTTGAGCCGTATAATTTCTGGCAACCCACGGCGAGATTTCGAGGGTGACCACGCTCCCAGAAGGCAGCCCCTTCTCTTGGGGGAATAAGCGCAATAGCTCCCTTAATCTTAATAGCAGCGTGACATGCTCTCGTGTCGTAAGCGCCATCACCAGACACCTCAAGGAGACTTCGGCGTGTTTGTTTCAGTAAGTTTGGGAGTACTTCTCCATCTGTAACCGTCGATAAACTTAGCTCGGCGGCAATGATCTCATAAGTGCTTGTATCGACGGCAATATGAAGCTTTCACCAGACCCTACGCTTGCCATCCGTCCCGTGTTTTTTGACCATCCATTCACCTTCGCCATAAACCTTAAGGCCAGTAGCATCAATGGCTAGGTGTTGTATCGCTCCTCTCGTTTTAGTCTTAAATGAGACCTCAACTTGCTTGGCTCTACGACTGATGCAGGTGTAATGCGGACAACTTAACGGAACATGGGCTAACCTAAATATCGAGTCGATAAATCCTCGCAGCGCTGTCGTGATAGCTAAACCACTGAACCGACGTGGCCTCCCGCGCTTATTCTGTTTGCTTTGCGCCCAACCGCTTATTGCCTCTTCATCAATCTAAAAAGTCAGAGAGCCACGGTTAATGAGTGATTGGTTGTATTGCTTCCAGTTGGGTGTTTTATAAAGAGGTTTAGGAATAGGGCTACGAGAGAGTGGACGTAGCTGATCAGATCGTAGGTTCTTGATTTAGTTCCATTGAATTACGCAACAAAGCCCTTAATATCCGCTCGCTTCGGGCGTTCTCTCGTGAATTAACACTTGAGGAACTTGAAGAAGCACTTAAGAAGTTAACGACCGTCTTTCTTAAACGCCAAGAAACAAAATTCGCTGAAATCGTAAATCACATCAAGGTTGATGTTGAAGCTCTCATAGAAGCTCTATCAGGAAAATCAAAAAAGAACACAAAAGGTAAACGTAAGCCTCGCCCTGCTAAATATAGATACACCGACGGGAACGGCAGAGCACAAACATGGACTGGTCAAAGTCGCACCCCTTCCATAATTCAAGAACAGCTTGATGCTGGTAAATCACTTGATGATTTCTTGATCGCGAAATAGTCGCTTCTTTCCCCCCTCCTGCAGTAGGAAGATTTGATCTTGTTGTTAACAACAAGATCAATATTCATATAGAAACGAAACAGAAGCCTTGTTTAAGTTAGTTCGATAGGCCTGAAACCGAAGGCGGGATCCCCATCCTTATTAATGATAATATTAAACGCAGTATTTGGGAAAAATCTCCTAGATTGAATCATTATCTATAAAAGTTAAGTCCTAAGACACCCAATGAAGGCGATATATAAATGGCAAAAAAAAAACGAGCACTCACTTCACTCACTCTTTTTTACAGCCAAGTTTTCTGCAAGGTGATTGCAGCTTTGTCTGTTCTCATTTTAGCTTCCTATCTTTTTGATATTAAATGGCTCTATCGACCAACAAGCCATGGGGCAGCTACGCATCCTATAACTGCTTTTATCTTTTTACTTCTTTCTTGCGCCTGTATTTGGCGGAAAAAGAGTCTGAAGATAACCAGAAGCCTCGTAAGCCTTGCTTTTTTCATACTTGTCATTCGTTTCTATCAACAAAGTACTGGAATTAATTTAATTGACCCTGTTCTAAGTTATTTCATCTTTTTTGATACCCCACTTCACGCAGAGTCTCCCATCGAGATGGGGTTTAATACATCAGTAATGCAACTTTTTGCTGTCATAGCCATTTTTTTCCTCTTAAATAGACGTCCTTGGTATCTAATACAAATTTTTGCCATTACCGCTATTTTCCTCCCATTTGTCTCAGCCGTTGGTTACGCTTATGGTATTGATTCATTTTATGGCCAGATGTCTCCGGTCACCACTATATTAGGGTTCTTTTTAACCATATCAATTTTTGGTCTCACAGCCCACCGAGGCGCACTTAAAACACTCTTATTACCTACTTTAGGAGCGAAAATAGCGCGTACGCAGTTAATCTTTGGGTTGTTATTTTGCCTAGCTGGCGGCTTTCTCACCACTTATATTTTGGATGATGAAACCAGCGGTTTTGCTATCTATGTAGTGGTGGTCTGTACGTATATCACCTTTACAATGCTGGCTAGTGGTATTACTTATGAGCAATTCGATAAACGTAGACGCCTCCTTGAAAAACAACTCCATAAATCCGCAATTACTGACCGGTTAACTGGATTGTATAACCGATCAGAGTTCGATCAAAAAATCCAAGCAGTATTTGAGCAACAAAACCTGAACCAGGAAATAAATAGTTTACTATTAATAGATATTGATTTTTTTAAGCAATTCAATGATACCTATGGGCACTTACTAGGGGACAAAGTTTTGCAGCTCGTCGCTAATGTTCTGAAAAACAATACACGCTCTTCTGATCTAGTTTGTCGTTATGGTGGAGAGGAATTCACTATTTTACTTCTTCAAACAGATCTTGAAATCGCCAGCAAGATCGCTGATAACTTAAGAATATTGGTGAGTGAACAAAACCTCACAGCCCCCCTAGAATACGAATCAGATCAGCAAGTGACCATCTCTATAGGATGCGCTAGCCTCTCACAAGCGGAGACAGTCAAAGAGGTGATTAAGCTAGCGGATAATGCTTTATATGAAGCAAAGAAACAGGGGCGAAATAGAATATGTCTCGCTCACGATAAGAGTGAACGCAAAACTTATGACAATTTTTAGCGGCATCGAGAAATCCTAAGAGCGGTTTTGTTGCGTAATTAAATTTAGAGATAGAGCTACCCCGTTTCGCATGCTTTTTAGTCAATACGACAAGTTTCAGGCATACCTAACCCAGTAAGCTTGTTCAACGCTTTTATCATCGCGTAAGTTTCACC
>NZ_JBFRSN010000507.1:0-331 GCF_041473595.1 Vibrio sp. 10N.222.46.A1 | reverse complement strand
TACGCAACAAAGCCTATCCTCGCCCTAAAAGCGGGCGAGGATTTACGGAGAAATTGCTAACTGGAAATTGAGAACCTCAAAATTATCCTATAAAATTTATTCCTAACGAAGCCGTAAATTCCACATGCTTCCAGCTCGATATAAATCACGATCATTTTTAATCCGACCCGGGCGACTTGCCCCTCCCTCCTCTCCTCGACCACCTACAACCATAGCTAACATTTCTAATTCTTCTTGCGATAATAAAGGATGATTGTCAAATATAACTCGTTTCATTATTAAACTCTTAATTTAAAATTAAACAAAAGAAATTAATTCTAAATTATGATTA
>NZ_JBFRSN010000506.1:0-1516 GCF_041473595.1 Vibrio sp. 10N.222.46.A1 | reverse complement strand
GAAGAGAACTTCAACGGTGAGCGCTCTTGGTCAAACCGAATCGACTTTGCTGCGAAAGGTAACAGTAAGGGCCTACGCCTTGCTGAATACATCGCAGAACTCGGTTATCAAGCCGATGACGTCATTGCCGTCGGTGATAACCACAATGACATTTCCATGCTCAAGTACGCCGGGTTAGGCGTAGCGATGCTCAATGCTGATGACATCGTCAAGTCACACGTTCAATGCGTGTGCTCAACAGATAACAACCATGATGGCTTAGCCCGTCTAATACGTGAACAAATTAAAGGATAACAACATGACTAAACCAATGATTCAGATCGCCCTAGACCAAACAAATCTTCCTGCAGCAATTGAAGTGGCAAACAACGTTGAAAGCTTCGTTGATGTGATTGAAGTGGGCACTATTTTGGCTTTCGCAGAAGGCATGACGGCGGTTTCTACGCTTCGTAAAAACCACCCAGACCATATCCTTGTATGCGATATGAAAACCACCGATGGCGGTGCTATTTTGGCTCGTATGGCATTCGAAGCGGGCGCTGATTGGATTACCGTTTCTGCTGCTGCACACATCGCAACCATTGGTGCATGTAAGAAAGTCGCTGATGAATTTAACGGTGAAATCCAAATCGAAATTTATGGTAACTGGACAATGGACGATGCTCAATCTTGGGTCGACCTAGGTATCTCTCAAGCTATCTATCACCGTTCTCGTGACGCTGAATTAGCTGGTGTGGGCTGGACTGAAGAAGATCTCGTGAAGATGCGTGCATTGTCTGAAATGGGTATCGAGCTTTCTATCACAGGTGGCATCGTGCCTGAAGACCTATACCTATTTGAAGGCATTAAGGCGAAAACCTTTATCGCGGGTCGCGCACTTGCGGGTGACAAAGGTAAAGAAACAGCAGAAGCACTAAAAGCTCAGATCGATCGCTACTGGAACTAGGAGGCGTTATGTATCAAAACTTGTTACGCCACCGTGTAGGGCTTTATGAAAAGGCCCTACCTAACGAACTCAGCTGGGAAGATAAACTTAAGCAAACCAAAGAACTCGGCTTTGATTTTCTTGAGATATCGGTAGACGAATCAGACGAGCGTCGCAGTCGACTAGATTGGAATGACGAAGAAGTGTATGCCTTGCGTCGTCTTTGTGAAAAGCACGGCGTACCGCTGCAATCCATGTGTTTAAGCGCGCATCGTAAGTTCCCATTCGGTTCAGCAGATCCGGCGGTTCGTGAACAAGCGGTTATCCATATGGAGAAAGCGATCTCGTTGGCTTATAAGTTGGGTATTCGTACCATCCAACTGGCTGGCTATGACGTTTACTACGAACCTGCTGATAAAGTGACTAACCATAGGTTCATTGAAGGCATGAAGCTTTCGGCGCAGTTGGCGGAAAGAGCGGGCGTAATGCTTGCTGTGGAAATAATGGACACCGATTACTTGAACTCTTTGAGTAAGTTCGAAGTGCTGAGTCGCGAAGTTAATTCACCGTATTTCACGGCGTATCCTGATG
>NZ_JBFRSN010000505.1:0-6668 GCF_041473595.1 Vibrio sp. 10N.222.46.A1 | reverse complement strand
TTCGCAGCTTGTTCTGCGCTGGTGGCTTTGCGAAATAGCGCCAGTGCTGAGCCAAGGATATAGGCATCGGCAGCGCTTTCGAAAGCAATAGGTTGGGTATCCATCACTAGCGCTTTTGGGGCGACATTGTGTGATAGACAGTATTGGTTCGCTTGCTCTAAAGAGTCGAAGTTCATTTCTGCCAATACGCGAGTTACTGATTCATTAAATTGAGTGTTCATCATATCTTTCCTCTAAATTGGCAAAATTAGTGTTGGCGTGGGTTAATGGTGGTAACGGCTTCATCGAAGCGACCATAAGTCCCCGTCGCAAGGTCAGCAGCTTCATTAGCTGGCATGCCTTGGTTAATCGCCTTCATCATTTTGCCGAGGTTGAGATATTCGTAGCCAATCACTTCGCTGTGATCATCAAGTGCAAGCTTGGTCACGTAGCCTTCTGCAAGCTCTAGGTAACGAACGCCTTTAGCTGAGGTTGAATAGCTGGTGCCTACTTGGCTACGTTGTGTTTGACCTAAGTCTTCCAATGCTGCGCCAATTTCTAGGCCGCCTTCAGAGAATGCGGATTGAGTTCGACCGTAAACGAATTGCAGAAAGATTTCACGCATGGCTACGTTAATAGCGTCACACACCAAGTCAGTATTCAGAGCTTCAAGAATGGTTCTTCCTGTGAGGATTTCGGCTGCCATCGCGGCTGATTGAGTCATGCCTGAACAACCAATCGTTTCGATTAGCGCTTCTTCGATGATGCCGTTTTTTACGTTCAGCGTTAGTTTTGCTGCACCTTGTTGTGGTGCACAAGTGCCGACGCCATGGCTTAAACCAGAAATAGCGATGACATCTTTTGGGCTAACCATGGCGCCTTCAACTGGAATTGGAGCTGAAGTGTGAAGATCACCCCTTTGAATAGGGCACATTGATTGAATTTCTGAAGAGTAGTGCATAATGTTTTCTCACTGATAGAGCCATTTAAGACCTAGGGCGTTGAGAAAACAGGACGTGTTGGAAGAGGTGTGGCTAATTCACTACAGATCTTGAGTATCGATCATCCAAAGGTGTCATGAAGCTCGGTCTTAATAGACTAAGTCCATTCCAAAATGGAGGAGTAGCGATACATCCAACAGTATTACCTGTTTTCGATTCTGTAGGAGTCATTAGCACGGTTCAAAAGAACGGGCGGTTGAAGCAAAAGCTTAGGTGGAACCCCATCACCTGATGGCTATAGATTAGATCTTAATCACACTTTTGTGCAAGCGAATGTTTAGAGCGATTTCGACTATAAACAGAGTTCATTATATTTCGATAAGTATAAAAAAACGCCAATAACGAGCTCTGATTAGAGACATTATTGACGTTTTTTAGAAAACTTCAGCTAATTAAGCGGCATCTTCTTCTGCGTCTTCAACTGCTTCAAGCTTCTTTTCTTTTTTCGGAGCTGGTTTACGCTTAGCACCTAATGCGTAAAGAACTTCTTCTTTGTTCTTCGCTAGGTACATAGCAAGCTCTTCTTGCTTGCCTTCATCTTCAACTAAATCGCTTTTGCTTAATAGTTCAAAAAGCTCATCAGCCATATCCAGCATTTTGTCGTATGCGTCAGCTTCGGCTTTAGAGGTAAAAGTCATTTTCTCTTCTCCGTTGCGTTCGACCACGTACTTGACGATAACAGCCATGGTTAATCCTCTAAGTTTGATAAAATTTTACTGGCTTTTTATACAGTTTCTGATGTTAAAAGTCCAGTTGGAGCCCTAACAATGCGGCCTCAATCTTGATGTGTAGCCCAGTCTTCACAATAACTCATGAAAGATTTCAGCAGCGGGCTCTGGTATTTGTCTTTGTGTACCAGCATCCAGAAACGTCGTTTCATGTCGAGTGGGACATCGAGTGCTTTCACTCGGCCTGAGTCAATTGCTCGTTGCGCCGCCAGTCGTGATAAACACGCGAATCCAAGATTGGCAGAAACTGAATTGATGATCGCCTCGGTGGTGTTGAGTTCAAAGGATTCATACCAGTGTTCGATACGCGGTGCGACGGCACGAAGGAAAAACTCGCGAGTGCCTGAACCAGACTCACGTAAAATCCAATGACTATCTTCTAAATCGCTTAAAATCACTTTTTCTTTTGAATTGAGAGGGTGTTGATTACTAACAATAATACACATTTCATCGCTACTGAACTGGCTAGAGATCAACTCCGGATGGAGTGTTTTTCCTTCAATTAACGCGATATCCAGTTCATAATCCACCAACTTTTGGCAGATCAGCGCACTGTTTGAAATGAATAAGCTCTGATCTTGATGCTGAGTTAGCTCGCGAAAGCCAGACAGAATAAACGGTGCGACCTGATTACCAATTGTGTCACTCGCACCGACCTTTAGATTGCCACTTAAAGGCTGGTCGTCACGGAACAAAACATCAATACCAGCAGCACGATGTAATATCTCATCCGCCAAAGGAAGAAGCTTTTGTCCTTCTTGATTGAGAATTAATCGGTTATTAACCCGGTCAAATAGAGAGTGACCGAGTTGTTTCTCCATTTCGCCTAGCGCCATGCTGACAGCGGCCTTAGACAGAAACAGAGCCTCAGAGGCTGCGGTCAATGTCGAATGCTGGGTAATAGTGACAAACACTTTGAGTTGTTTGATTGAAATATTAGCCATCAGGTTCCTAGTTTTACGCTGCTGGTGGAAAGGTATCGTTCAGTATTAATGAACATTTGTTATATATAATTGGATATTGTTTAACGAAGCGCAAGCGTATTATGGCTTCAACAAGCTGATGAGTTCACAAGTTTAGTGAATTAAGTTTAAGAGAGGCTGACATGATTCAACGTATTAAATATAGATTAACAGGAGCTCCAACTCCCATGGCAGGGTTAGCACTCGCAATTGCAAGTTTAGGCTGGTGTTGGGATGGTGTTTTAGTCGCACAAGGTATTTTGCACACACCGGGTTTGGTGCAGTGGGTCAGTGCTGGTATTGCGGCGGTATTGCTTCTTGTTTTAGCTGTGAAATTTTTGATTCACGGCCACTTATTACGTGCAGATCTTGCTCACCCTGTTGTCGGCAGTGTTGTACCCACATTCGCAATGGGTTGTATGGTGGTGTCTGCTTCGTTGGCTCCAATCTCTCAATTCTTACAAGAAGCTGTGTGGCTCGCTTCGGTAGCGTTACATGTCGTGTTCTTGGTGAGCTTCTTATACCACAGAGCTAAAAACTTTGAGATTCACCACATGGTGCCAAGCTGGTTTGTGCCACCAATCGGTATTATCGTGGCAGACGTTTCTTTTTCAGGTAACCCGATCTTAGAGCCCGTTGCTCACGCGACTTTAGTCTTTGGCTTATTGGTTTATGCGGTAATGCTACCAATAATGGTTTACCGCTTGATCTTCTCTCACGAAGTGCCTGACGCAGCAAAACCAACGATTGCGATTATGGCGGCACCAGCAAGTCTATCTTTAGCTGGCTACCTAACGGTGACGGCAAATCCTTCGCCAGTGATCATTGGGTTACTCTTTGGCATTGCAGTGTTGATGACGTTTATTATCTACATCGCGTTTTTCAAACTACTTCGTCTGCCATTCAGCCCTGGCTATGCGGCGTTTACATTCCCAATCGTGATTGGTGCAACGGCGCTATTCAAATTGGCGGCTTGGATGCAAACTGTTGGTGTGGAAACTCACTATGTGGATCAAGTCTTCAACCTAGCGTATCTAGAATTGATTGTGGCAACGTTTGTAGTGGGTTATGTGGCGGTTCGTTATTACATGAATTACAAACCTCACCGTGTTCTAAGTGCGGTAGGCAGTAGATTGTAAGAAGCAATAGTTCAAAAGATAAACGGACCTTAAGTTTTCAGTATTTCATAAGCTTATATTCCTAATCCAAACACGGCACTTATGCTAATCTGGCTTTATATTGTGGCAAGATTAGCGTGAGTGCACTTTGTTTACTGTTTACCATTCCAATAAAGTCGATACTTTAAAAATCCTTCTCGTTCACTTAATTAAAAGTGACCCTTTGGCCAATCCTTTCGAAAAAGAGCAGATCTTGGTTCAGAGCCCAGGCATGTCTCAATGGCTTAAGATGGAACTCGCCAAAGAGTTTGGCGTAGCAGCAAATATCGATTTCCCACTTCCAGCAACCTTCATTTGGGATATGTTTACCCAAGTGCTTCCTGATGTACCTAAACGCAGTGCTTTTAACAAGGAAGCGATGACATGGAAGCTGATGAGTTTGCTACCCGCTAAGCTTGACCACCCTGATTTTTTACCTCTACAACGCTACCTTGAAAACGACGAAGATGATTCGAAGCTGTACCAATTGGCAGAGAAAATTGCCGATATCTTCGATGGCTACTTGGTGTATCGACCTGAATGGATGGCGATGTGGGAAGCGGGAGAGCCCGTTGCTGAATTGGTCGATGATGAAGGGCAGCAAGCTCACCCTTGGCAACCGATTTTGTGGCAAGCACTCTATGAGCAAACCCTGTCTCAAGGCCAATCAAAATACCACCGTGGGAACTTGTACCACGACTTCATTGAAGCGCTAGCTAATCAACAAGGTAAATTGCAACATCTGCCTAAACGCTTATTTGTGTTTGGTATCTCTTCGTTGCCTCCTCGTTACATGGATGCGTTGAAAGCACTCGGTGAGCAGATTGATGTGCACTTGATGTTTACCAACCCTTGCCAACATTACTGGGGCGATATTCGCGACCGTAAATATTTGGCAAGAGTTGAAGCCCAGCGTCGTAAGCAGTTTGTGTTGGTTGATGGTTTACCTAAATTGGAGGGTGAAACTTCACCATTGAAAGATGGCATTGAAGCTAATATTGAAGACGAACTGCATACCAGCCAAGCCGTGGGTAATAGTTTACTTGCGTCTATGGGGAAACTGGGCAGAGATAACCTGTTTTTACTATCTCAATCAGACTGCGAAGAGCATGAGTTCTTTATTGATGTTGAGAGAGATAACCTATTGCATCAACTGCAAGCCGATATTCTCCAGTTAGAAGAACATCAAGACGACCACATATTAGATTCCAGTAACCATAAACAGGTTGTTGAACTTGGCGATCGCTCTCTAACCGTACATGCGTGTCATAGCCCAATGCGTGAGGTTGAAGTCCTTCATGATCAGTTGTTGGCGATGTTTGATACCAACCCGACTCTGAAACCACGCGATATCATCGTGATGGTGTCTGACATTAATGCTTATAGCCCAGCGATTCAGGCGGTATTTGGTAATGCACCGGGTGAGCGTTATATCCCTTACTCGATCTCTGATAGAACCGCAGACCAAGAAAGCCCAATTCTGACCGCCTTCATGCAGTTAGTCGCGCTACCAAACACGCGCTGTCTAGCTTCTGAGTTGCTAGAGCTGTTAGAAATTCCTGCGATGATGGCACGCTTTGGTATTGACGAGTTTCAATTCGAGCAAGCCAAGCAATGGGTTGAAGAAGCGGGTATCCGTTGGGGTGTCGATGCTTCAACGGCGACAGAATTTGATTTACCTGCGACCGAGCAAAATACTTGGCTATTCGGCATTCAGCGCATGCTATTGGGTTATGCGATGTCAGACTCTGCAGGTTTGTTTGAAACTGAACACTCTCCGATTGCCGCTTATAACGAAGTTCAAGGCATTAACGCCGAACTTGCAGGTAAGTTAGCTCACTTTATCGATCGTATTGCCCATTACCGTCAACGCTTAACTGAAACTCAATCTATCGATATGTGGCGTGAAATCTTGCTGCAAATGATTGATGATTTCTTTGCGGTTGAACTGGAAGGCGAGGTGGTGCTTAAGTCGATACGTGATGCGCTTTCGCAACTGAATGAACAGCTTGATGATGCCTTGTATGAACAAGAGTTGTCGCCAAGCATTATCTATCAGTACCTCAATAATAAGTTATCGGGTGCACGTATTAGTCAGCGTTTTTTAGCAGGCCAAGTTAACTTTTGTACCTTGATGCCGATGCGTTCTATTCCTTTCAAAACCGTTTGTCTATTGGGAATGAACGATGGTGTTTACCCTCGCTCAATGCCACCAGAAGGTTTTGATCTAATGAACGGACGCACACGACCAGGGGATCGTTCTCGCCGTGATGATGACCGCTATCTATTCTTAGAGGCGATGATGTCAGCACAAGAGTGTTTGTACATCAGCTATGTCGGCCGTTCGATTAAGGATAATACTGAGCGAGTGCCATCGGTATTGGTTTCAGAGTTGATTGAATACTGCCAACAGAACTACTGTTTGAGTGACGATCAAGCCTTACCAAGTGATGATTCAGGCATCAAGCTGACTCAAGCGATCAGCTTTGAACACACCATGACACCGTTCAGCCCTGCTGCGTTTACTCAAGGTGATGCGAGCCATGTGCTGAGTTACGCCAAAGAGTGGCTTCCAGCGGCTAACCGTACCGGTGAACGCAGTGGTGAATTCAATCGTGCATTGGATGACTATTTGTTGGGTGCGACGTACCCGTTAGAACTCGATTTGGTTGAGTTACAGCGTTTTTGGCGTTTGCCAGTGCAGTACTTCTTTAATCGCCGCCTAAAAGTGGTATTTGAGCCGCCACTTCCTGTGATGGAAGACGATGAGCCATTTGTACTTAATGGTTTAGAGAGTTTCCAACTTAAGGATGCTTTGCTGCAAGTGCTGCTAGACCACCC
>NZ_JBFRSN010000504.1:0-4059 GCF_041473595.1 Vibrio sp. 10N.222.46.A1 | reverse complement strand
CAGAGAAACTCATAATCGGTATTTTCGAGCGTCATTTCATCGGTGGTCAGATTGTTAGTGGCTCTGTCTGCCACTGACTTTATTTGACCATCGCTAAAGTTTACGTTGCCTTCAGCTACAACGATATTTTCTTGTTGGTGAAGCGTTACATTGTCGGCAAGGATGGTTTTGTTTCCTTGGGTAACTCTTACATCACCTGAGTAGATTGCCTTGTCACCATTGATAGCCTCTAAGCGATCGGACTCAACATGAGCGGGAAGTTGTGTCTCGTTTTCTGCAGCGGGATCGATCAAGCATTGATCTATAGAGGGCATTTCCTGCACACTACTATCGGTGATTGTTTCAGCTTGAGTTGTCGACACGTATAATGCCGTACTTATAGACGCGGCTAACAAGGTGCGGGAAAAAAATTGCATGAAGTTGAACTATCCTGTGTCACTAGATGAAGGGTTGATCTAGTATCAATCCAATTAATAAAGCATTTTCCTTATGATAAAGGAAATATTAGCATTCAGCATCATCAGACAGCATTACTCAGACAAAATTCATAGATAGAGAACACATAATGCAAATATTTGGCAAAATTTTGGGCGCTTTTTTTGGTTTTTTATTTGGGGGGCCGCTCGGTTTAGTTTTTGGCCTATTTTTAGGGCACCAGTTCGATAAAGCTCGCCGATTGAACCAATCGGGCTTCAATAGCTCTGGTTTTGGACGAGGTCCAAGCCAAGCTGAAAGACAAAACGAGTTTTTTAAATCCGCCTTTGCGGTTATGGGACACGTTGCTAAAGCTAAGGGGCAGGTCACGCCAGAAGAGATTCAGCTCGCTTCTACAATGATGGAGCGTATGAACCTGCATGGCGAACAACGTAAAGCGGCTCAAGATGCTTTCCGTGACGGCAAAGAGAGTGACTTCCCGTTAAGCGATGTGCTTGAGCGTGTGAAAATCTCATCGGGCGGTCGTTTTGATCTTCTGCAGTTTTTTCTTGAGCTACAAGTGTCCGCAGCATTTGCCGATGGAAGTTTGCACCCGAGTGAGCGCCAAGTCTTACATAAGATAGCGCAAGGCCTTGGATTTTCTGCAGAACAGCTAGAGCGCCGCTTGCAGATGCAAGAAGCAGCATTTCGTTTTCAACAGCAAGGTGGAAGCTTTGGTGGCCATCAAGGCCATGGTCAATCATCGGGTTGGCAACAGGCTTCGCAACAAAACCAATTGGCCGATGCGTTTAAAGTTCTCGGTGTAAGTGAAAGTGCCGACGGTAAAGAGGTTAAGAAAGCTTACCGCAAGCTGATGAATGAGCATCACCCAGATAAACTGATGGCGAAGGGCTTACCGCCTGAGATGATGAATGTTGCGAAAGAGAAATCGCAAGAAATTCAGAATGCTTATGATCTGATAAAGAAAGTAAAAGGTTTTAAGTAATTGAACACTAAACCGAGTAATAACAAAGTTACTCGGTTTTTTATTAAAGGGAATTATATGACGGTAATGTATCAGGATGTTCTAGAGTTTTGGTTCGATGAGTTGACGCCTAAAGATTGGTTTACTGGCGGCGCCGAGATTGACACTTTGATAGAGTCTCGATTTTCTGAATTGCATAAAGCAGCCATTCAAGGCGAGCTATTTGAGTGGCGCCAAACTGCGCAAGGACGATTGGCTGAGATTATCGTGCTTGATCAGTTTTCTCGAAATATTGGTAGAAACAGTCCGACAGCTTTTTCGGCTGATCCGATGGCGTTGGCTCTAGCCCAAGAGGCGGTAGCGGGTGGTTTTGATCACCAGCTTAACGAGCAACAGAAAAGCTTCCTGTATATGCCTTATATGCACAGTGAGTCTTTGTTAGTTCATGAACAAGCTGTGGAACTCTTTTCTCAAACGGGATTAGAACATAATCTTGATTTTGAGTTTAAGCACAAGGTCATCATCAAGCGTTTTGGTCGCTACCCTCACCGTAATGAGGTGTTAGGGAGAGCTTCGACTCCCGAAGAGGTTGAGTTCTTGCAGCAACCGGGCTCAAGCTTTTAATTGTAGAAACACAGTTCAATAGATAAAAAAGAGGCAAGTGGTTAATAAAAACCTTTAGCCTCTTTTTTTGTTTGGCTTCATTCATGAGCTTTAACGTTAAAACTAGTTTGCTTGGTTGAGCGACCAATCATAGTCATAGCTGATTTTGTTAGTGTTCGTCACCGGCTTTGTTCGATACTGGTCTAAGTGTTGAATGAGTTGTTTCTCTGTACCAAAATCCACAGCAAACCAATCGTAAATCGATGATAGTTGTAGTTTATTGTTTTCAATTAACACGCCCTTATCACTATTTACAAAATCACTAGCAGCTTGTTCTAACAAGGCTGCAGTGTTGTCAGAGGTAAAAGCTTCAGGCTGTAAGTTAGGGCAACCTAAACTCGCGCAATTCACCGCGTAATGCGTGCGCGGATCTTGCCAAATCGGTCTTAAAATTCGATGCTCAATATCATTGAGTGTTAGTGACTTCCCGTTAACGATTACTACATCATCTCCCCACGGTCCAAAACTAAACAGTCCGCCGAGCTTGGTGATGGATTTTATTGGGTAGGCATCAAGAATTAAATCGACAGTCACGGCGTTATATAAATTAACCCAGTAGGCATATTGTTCCGCTTTTGAGTAGTCGAGTGGATTCAACTGCTCTAGCCTCTTGATGTATTGCTTGAGCTTTGTCTTATCTGCAGTGCTCACGGCTTGATAGCGAACTAGGGTGTTTTGCCCTTGTTTAACTAAGTAGCTATCGATAAATTGCTGCCAATCTTGATGAGATACCTGTTCTAGATTGGTTTCGTCGCTTTGGTTCCAGTATGGCCAAAGATCGGATTTAGGCGCAGACCAAGCTAAGGTTGAGAAAAGTAGGCTGACAATAAAAAGTAGTTGTTTCATGGCATTCTCCTGATGACTGACTACTAAGACCTTAAGGCTTACCATTTTCTTTCAATGCTCTTCATTTAAATAAACATATGAAGTTAAGTTAAAAGCTTAGCCAAATAAAAAAGGTTGGCGCTAAGCCAACCTTTTATATGAACACAAAACTGTGTGATTCTATTTCAAGACTTCTTTACTTCAGGAAGCTAGGAATCTTAGCTTCAAACTCTGAGATCTTATCGGCATGTTGAAGCGTTAGGCCGATGTTATCTAGGCCATTCAGCAAACAGTGACGACGGAACTCATCAATTTCAAACGAGTACTCTTTACCGTTTGCTCTGACTTTCATTGCTTCTAAATCAACGTCGATCTCAGCGCCTTCGTTTGCTTCAACAAACTGGAATAGTTCATCGACTTCCTGCTCTGAAAGACGAACAGGCACCATCTGGTTGTTGATCGAGTTACCGTAGAAAATATCAGCAAAGCTTGGCGCGATCATCACTTGAATACCGTAATCGGCAAGCGCCCAAGGTGCGTGCTCACGAGATGAACCACAACCGAAGTTTTCACGAGCCAGTAGAATTGAAGCGCCTTTATAGCGTGGTGCATTCATTACAAACTCAGGGTTTGGTTGTTGGCCTGCATCATCAAGGAAGCGCCAGTCGTGGAACAAATGCTTACCAAAACCGATACGGTTCACTTTCTGTAGAAACTGCTTTGGAATGATCGCATCAGTATCGATGTTGGCCGTATCTAGAGGAACGACTAATCCGGTGTGTTGTTGAAAACCTGACATGTTAAATCCTCTAATTAAAGTTCACGAATATCGACAAAGTGACCAGCGATTGCTGCTGCGGCTGCCATTGCTGGGCTAACTAGGTGCGTACGACCATCACGGCCTTGGCGACCTTCAAAGTTACGGTTTGATGTAGAAGCACAGCGCTCTTGTGGACCTAGACGGTCATTGTTCATTGCAAGACACATAGAGCAACCCGGCAGGCGCCATTCAAAGCCGGCTTCGATAAAGATCTTATCTAGGCCTTCAGCTTCCGCTTGTGCTTTTACTTGCTCAGAGCCCGGAACGATCAATGCTTGAACATGTTTCGCTACTTGGCGGCCTTTTGCTATTGCTGCAGCTGCACGCATGTCTTCGATACGCGAGTTAGTAC
>NZ_JBFRSN010000503.1:0-7870 GCF_041473595.1 Vibrio sp. 10N.222.46.A1 | reverse complement strand
CTCGAATCTCGAATCTCGCTCTATTCGTCTTCTTCAGCCATAAAGGCTTCAAGCAGATCATTCAGGAACAGCTTTCCTTTTTCAGTGATCTGCCAATGGCTGTCGGTTTCATTAAGATAACCGAGCTCTTTGGCCCACTCTATCGTTGGCTGAATTGAATCAAACTCTAACCCAGTCGTATCAATGAAGTCTTGTTTTGGACACGCTTCCATTAGCCTGAAGCGGTTCATGAAGAACTCGAAAGGGCGGTCCTCATTAGGTACTTCAAGTTCATCCGACAGATAGGGCTTCACCAGATTCTGATACGCGGCTAGGTAGCCTCTAGGGTGTTTAACCTTAGTGGTGCGAACAATACGTCCATCTGCAAAGCTCAGCTTGCCATGAGAGCCACAGCCAATACCTAGGTAGTCACCAAAGCGCCAGTAGTTGAGATTATGCTGACACTGATATCCCGGCTTGCTGTAGCCTGAAATTTCGTATTGTACATAACCTGCGTCTGCGAGCTTCTTATGGCCTAAGTCGAAGATATCCCAAAGGTCATCATCGTCAGGTAGCTTTGGTGTTTTGTAATAGAACATGGTGTTAGGTTCTATTGTTAGCTGATACCAAGATAAATGCGGAGGATTAAGCTCGATCGCTCTGTCCAAATCAGCCAAGGCCTGATCAATGCTTTGATCGGGTAAGCCGTGCATTAGATCTAGGTTGAAGCTATTTAGTCCGATTTTATGTGCTAAATGAGCTGCATTAACCGCTTCGTCTTGACCGTGAATACGTCCAAGCCTTTCCAGTTTCTCTTGTTCAAAACTTTGCACGCCCACCGAGATTCGAGTTATGCCTGCTTTTTGGTAACCAGCAAAACGCTCAGCTTCGATAGTTCCCGGATTAGCTTCCATGGTGATTTCTATTTCAGGTTTGAACGGAATGCGTTGTTCAATGCCTTGCAGCAATCGACCTATTCCTTCTGGAGAAAATAGACTCGGCGTGCCGCCACCAATAAAGATCGAATGCAATGGGCGAGGTGCGCCATTGAGTTGGTATTTTTCGATATCGGTATCGAGATCCTCAAGCAGAGCATCGATGTACTCTTTTTCAGGAATCTCGGCTTTGAGAGCGTGAGAGTTAAAATCACAATACGGACACTTTTGTACACACCATGGAATGTGGACATAGAGGCTGAGTGCGGGTGGTATTAGCGCTGCATTGTGCATTACAGAGCTTGCTCCTTGAGAGTCTTGAATAATGACGCGAGGGCTTTACCACGGTGTGACAGTTGCTTCTTACGTGACGATTCAAGTTCTGCTGAGGCGCAGTTATCTTCTGGTACAAAGAATACAGGATCGTAGCCAAAGCCATTTTCACCGTGTTCTTCAGTCAGAATGCGACCTTCCCATTTACCGTGACATACTAATGGAGTTGGATCGTTTTCGTGACGCATTAGCACCAATACACAGTGAAAACGAGCGGTACGCTTTTCAACATCGACACCTTGCATAGCATCTAACAGCTTTTCGATGTTTTGCTTATCAGTAGCCCCTTCACCTGAGTAACGCGCTGAGTAGATACCGGGTGCACCATTAAGGTAATCAACTTCTAAGCCAGAATCGTCAGCAATGGCTGGTAGCCCCGTCTCTTTCGCAGCGTGGCGAGCTTTGATGATGGCATTTTCAATGAAAGTCGTTCCTGTTTCTGCGACTTCTGAAACGTTAAATTCACTTTGCGCGACAACGTCGAAACCAAACTCAGACAGAATATCTGCCATCTCGCGAACTTTACCTTGGTTGCCTGTTGCTAAAACAATCTTACTCATGGGGATGTGGCTCTAATAAGTTAATGACTAGAAATGTGAGCTTTGAAGCTACTCTTCTATATAAAATTTTTGTGTGAAACGCAGTGGACCTGTGCCTTTCAAACCGGCGTTAACATCGATATTAAAAGTGATGTTCTCTTCGTGAGTGATAGGGAACTCAGCAAGGTAATAAATTGCATCACCTTCCTTTATTTCACGGAAGTTAAGCGTGCGAGTGTTACCTACTAGGTTTCGAGCTGTTCCCGTAATTTTAGCCGTTGTTGCAGGCTTGCCTAGAGAAGCGTTGTCTAGCACGCTGATGTTTAGAATCGCTGAGTATCCGTTTCGTTTCAGCTTATATTGCTTAGCGACCTGCGCAGTTAAAAACGTGGAATTGAAAGCCGAATAATGAACCTCGACATCCTTGATACTTTTAAACTGTCCTGCCGAACTTGGTAAGGCAACAAGAGCGGTGAGTAGTGCTGTTATCCATAAACGCATAATGACTCCAATAAATAGCAAAAAGCCATCATAGGATGGCTTTGACTTCAGTTGGGATTTGGCTTGGCGAGCATATTCGAACTTGCTTGTGCCTACCTAGCTCTCCCTTTTCTATCGTAATTTGCCCTTTAGCGACCTTAAATTGTTTCGCAAGGTATTTCGCTAAGTGAGCATTGGCTTTGCCATCAACCGGTGGTGCAGTAATGGCAATTTTCAGTTCCTCGCCGTGTAAGCCGACAATTTTATCTCGGCTTGCTTTGGGTTGGATATAGAGCCTAAGAAGAATATCGTCTTCCTCGGCCCAAACCGCTTTTGGCATCGTCAAAGTACCTGATGTTCGTACTTGAATTATAGCTGATACCAAATCGGGCCAATTAGGTCACCCATTAAGAAGTTCGCGAATTGCAGAACAATAAACAGTACCAGTACGCTTAAATCAAAACCGCCCATTGCTGGAAGAATACGACGAATTGGAGCCAGCATTGGTTCAGTCAGTTGATGGAACACGTATTCAATTGGGCTACGACCTTGGCTAACCCAGCTCAGGATTGCACGGATTAGCAGAACCCAGAAGATCAAACCACCAGCCGCTTTAAGCAGAGATAGCGCTCCAAATATCAGGAAGCTGATGTCAAATACAGCCGCACCGCCAGAGATAATCAGATTTAGAGCGACGAACTTAAGTACACATAGCACATAAGCGAAAACAACCGTCGCAAGATCAAGGCTGCCGATTGATGGAATTACTCGGCGTAGTGGTGCAACAACCGGTTGTGTCGCTTTTACGATAAATTGTGAGAATGGGTTGTAGAAATCTGCACGTGATGCTTGTAGCCAGATACGCAAGATCACAACCATGATGTAAAGATCAAAAACGGTCGAGATCAGAAAGCTCATCGAGTTCATATTGTTTCCTTTTTCGGATTTACTTGCCGCTTAGATATAACCCGAGCGACAAAATGCTTTTTTACTGTAATTAGTATTAAAACAGTTTTTCCATCTCTTCAGCTCGAGCAACCGCCGCTTGCATGGCTTTTGCTACGATGTCTGAAAGTTGATGGTCGTTAAACGTGCGCAGTGCTTCTGCGGTTGTGCCGCCTTTTGAAGTCACTTGTTCACGCAGTGTAGATAATTCTGTGTCTGGATTTGCAACCACCATCTCTGCCGCACCTAATGCCGACTGCTGCACTAATTTACGAGCGGTTTCCTGGTCGAAGCCTTGGTTGATTGCTTCGGCTTGCATCGCTTCCATAAATAGGAAGAAGTAAGCCGGAGCACTGCCCGCCGCCGCAATGATGTTATTAATCCCAGATTCTTGCTCAACCCAGCTAACTTCACCTACAGCTTGCATCAGCTGAGAAGCAAAGTCTTTATCATTTTGGCTGACCGTTGAATCGGCATAAAGACCGCTCATCCCTTTACCAAGCAGCGATGGCGTGTTTGGCATCACACGAACAAGGTTCAGCTGGCAGTTTAACATCTCATTGAGTCGATTCGCATTAATACCCGCTGCAATTGAGATAACCAGTTTGTTGCTGAAATCGATACCTTGTAAGGGTTTACATACATCAGCCATCATTTGTGGCTTCACCGATAGCACAATAACGTCTGCTTGCTCTGCTGCGGCAATATTATCGCTGGTGGTATTGATGCTGTACTCTTGCTCTAGCGGCAGCCTTCTGGTGTCTGAAGGTGCTGTAGCAGTAATCTTTTGCGCTGGGTAACCACTCGCGACTAAGCCCGCTACAATTGAGCGAACCATGTTTCCCGCCCCAATAAAGGCGATGTTCTTATGTTCCATATATAAAATCCTGAGCGTGTCGCTGCGCGGTTCAAGCGAAGCTGTATCAATACTTGTACTTGGTTACTTACTACGGTTATTCGCGTAATCACGAGCACCAAAGATGGCCGTTCCAATACGAACCATTGTGCTACCAGCCTCAACGGCTGCATCCATATCACCACTCATACCCATTGAAAGGGTATCGATGTCTGGATACTTCGCTGCGAGCTTTTGTTGAAGCTCTGCCAGTTGAGAAAATGCCTTAAGCTGAGATTGATAGTCAGATACGTTTGCGGGAATCGACATCAACCCTCTTAAAGTGAGGTTAGGGAGCGACGAAATCAACTCTGCGAGCGCAAAAACTGTTTCTTCTGACGTTCCTGATTTTGAATCTTCACCACTGGTGTTCACTTGAATGAGCACTTGTAGAGGTGGAAGCTCGTTTGGTCGCTGATCATGAAGCCTTTGTGCGATCTTATCGCGATCAACGGAATGCACCCATTGGAAGCTTTCCGCAATAGGGCGAGTTTTATTAGATTGGATTGGGCCAATAAAATGCCATTCTAAATTTAGGTTAGAATGTTGTTCTGAAAAGTGTTTTACTTTATCGACACCTTCTTGAACATAGTTTTCACCAAAGGCAACTTGACCTCCGAGTGCGGCTTCTAGAATCGCATCAATAGGTTTAGTTTTACTGACGGCTAAAAGTTGCACGGAGTCTGGAGCTCGTCCGCACTTTTGTTCAGCACTACGAATCTGTGAGGTGATTTGTTCGATATTTTGTTGAATACTACTCATAGCTGACTTTACTTAAGGGAAAATAAATGGATATCACTGAGTTACTAGATTTTAGTGTAAAGCATAACGCGTCAGATCTACATCTTTCTGCGGGTGTATCTCCAATGGTACGTATAGATGGTGAAGTAAGGAAGCTTGGAATCCCAGCTTTGAGTCATGCTGATGTGCATCGTTTAGTTTTTGAGATCATGGACGACTCACAGCGCGGTGAGTTTGAGGAAAAATTGGAAGTCGACTTCTCTTTTGAATTACCCAATGTTGGCCGATTCCGTGTTAATGCTTTTAACCAAGCCCGTGGGTGCGCAGCGGTCTTTCGAACCATCCCTGTAGAAATCCCAACGTTAGAGCAGTTGGGCGCACCTGATATTTTTGAAAAAATTGCCAATTATGAAAAAGGCTTAGTGCTGGTGACTGGCCCTACGGGGTCTGGTAAATCGACAACTTTGGCGGCGATGGTTGATTATGTAAACCGTAATCACAACAAACACATTTTGACCATTGAAGACCCAATTGAATTCGTTCACACCAATAATAAATGTCTGGTTAACCAGCGTGAAGTTCATCGTGATACGCACAGCTTTAAAGCGGCGCTACGCAGTGCGTTACGTGAAGACCCGGACGTAATTCTTGTAGGTGAGCTTCGTGACCAAGAGACGATCAGCTTAGCGTTAACGGCCGCAGAAACTGGTCACCTAGTTTTTGGTACTTTGCATACTAGCTCTGCAGCAAAAACCGTAGACCGTATTATCGATGTATTCCCGGGTAGCGACAAAGATATGGTTCGTTCGATGCTGTCTGAATCGTTACGTTCGGTGATTGCCCAGAAACTATTAAAGCGTGTCGGTGGTGGTCGTGTCGCTTGTCATGAAATCATGATGGCGACACCTGCAATCAGAAACTTGATTCGTGAAGATAAAGTCGCGCAGATGTACTCGATTATTCAAACGGGCGCGGCACATGGTATGCAGACCATGGAGCAAAACGCGAAACAACTGATGGCACAAGGCTTGGTTGACTCGGAAGAGGTCGAGAAAAAGATCGAAATTGAAACCTCAATGTTTTAATCAAGGTGAACAAAATGGAATTGAATCAAATTCTTGAAGGGATGCTCTCTCAAAAGGCGTCGGATCTTTATATCACTGTCGATGCGCCAATCCTTTTTCGTGTGGATGGTGAATTACGCCCCCAAGGAGAGAAGCTGAATGCGGCTCAGGTTGCTCAATTACTTGATGCGATGATGGATCAAGATCGACGAGATGAATACAAGCAAACGCGTGAGGCTAATTTTGCTATCGTTCGTAATTTTGGTCGTTTTCGTGTCAGTGCGTTCTTTCAGCGAGAGCTGCCAGGAGCAGTAATTCGTCGCATCGAGACTAACATCCCTACCTTTGAGCAATTAAAGCTTCCTTACGTACTACAAGACCTTTCAATCGCTAAGCGCGGGCTTGTGCTGGTGGTTGGTGCGACTGGCTCTGGTAAATCGACCTCGATGGCTGCGATGACAGGCTATCGCAATACCAATCGTTCAGGTCATATCTTGACGGTTGAAGACCCGATTGAATTCGTACACGAACATAAAAAGTGCATCGTGACTCAACGAGAGGTTGGACTCGACACCGAAAGCTATGAAGTCGCGCTTAAAAACTCGTTACGCCAAGCCCCTGATATGATTTTGATTGGCGAAATCCGTAGTCGTGAAACCATGGAATACGCGATGACCTTTGCTGAAACGGGTCACTTGTGTATGGCAACCCTGCATGCCAATAACGCTAACCAGGCGCTAGAGCGTATTCTTCACTTGGTGCCGAAAGAGCAGAAAGAACAGTTCCTGTTTGATCTGTCGATGAATCTGCGTGGTGTGGTCGCTCAGCAGTTAATACGCGATAAAAATGGCAATGGTCGTCATGGTGTCTTCGAAATTCTGCTAAATAGCCCTCGTATATCTGACTTGATTCGTCGTGGTGAGTTGCATGAGTTAAAAGCAACGATGGCCAAATCGAAAGAGATTGGTATGCAGACTTTTGACCAAGCTTTGTATGATTTAGTGGTTGCGGACAAGATTAGCGAGGATGATGCATTCCATAGTGCAGATTCTGCCAATGACTTGCGTTTAATGCTCAAGACCAAACGTGGCGATGATGACTACGAAACTGGTGCGTTGGCTGGTGTTAAGATTGATATGGGCTAAGTCACGGCTTTGTTGATAAACACAAAACCCGCTTCTGTGGCGGGTTTTATTCGTTTATAACTTAATACATGTTAGATGAGTGCATGTTGGAGCGATGGTTATCATATGAGTAACCGCGCTCCTTTTCTAATTTGATTTTTGACGGGTACTGTTGACCGTCGTAACCCGCGGAACCGCTTCCCATTGAGCTGCATGCCGTTATAGATAACGCTATGAATATTGTTAGAAAAATTTTCATATGAACTCCCAAGTTCTTTTCCTTTATCGCTCCTCCATTACGCAGTTAAAATGGCAAGGGATCATAAGCTTGCTCGAGTTTGCTAAATAAATAACTTAGCCATATTGTGCTTCAAACCAGCTCTCTAGAATTACAACGGCTGATTGATTATCGACGTTACCTTTACTTAGCGCTTTATAGCCGCCCATTTCAAAAAGGTCGGCCCTTGCTTCTGTCGTAGAAAGTCTTTCATCATGCAGTTCAACATCCACACCAAAGCGTCCTTTAAGACGGTTAGCGAATTTCTTCGCTCTGGGTGTAATAGCTGCTAGATCTTTACCATGAAGGTCGGTAGGAAGGCCAACCACAATCAGATTTGGCTGCCATTCCTTAATTTGCTTCTCGATATCGTCCCAGTTTGGGATGCCATCTTTGGCTTTAAAGGCTTTCAGGGGGCTTGCTGTGCCTGTGATTTCTTGTCCAATCGCACTGCCGATACTTTTTGTACCGTAGTCAAATGCCATAATTGTTCGTGACATGGGGCTTCCAAATTAATCTGTGTTTGAGTGTTTATTTTATTGAGCTGAGCTGAGCTGA
>NZ_JBFRSN010000502.1:0-4164 GCF_041473595.1 Vibrio sp. 10N.222.46.A1 | reverse complement strand
TTGGTGTGTTGGGTTATGCGCTATCGACAAGTCAAAATGTCGGGGAGGCCATCAAGTCGGGCTTTAAATATCTGCGCCTGAACGGTCCTATTTTCTCGGTTAAATTATTTCTAGATTCCGAGCAAGCAGTGATTCAGATTGAGAACACCTTGGAAGTGGGCGATCTCCTACCTTTCTGCAGTGAGTATTTCTTGAGTTCAATCGTCTCTTTGTTCGAAGAACTGACTGGTCATGAGTTGGATATTCATACTTTGGCTTTGCCTTATGCTCGCCCTAATTACACCAAGCTTTATGACGAGCGTTTCCAGTGCCCGGTGATTTTTGAACAAAACTATTGTGAACTGCATTTTGATGTCTCCGTTTTATCACAAACTTTATTGACTCATGATGCCGCGACCCTGAAGCGCTATCTTGCGTCTTGCCAGTCGATAGTGGAAACGCTGGACTCTGAGCACCTGCTGACTAACCAGATCAAAACGATCTTTTATCAAACCGCAGGCAGTTTCCCGAATATAGAACAACTCGCGGATGAGTTTGGTTGTAGCTCTCGTACACTCAGGCGAGAGCTAGTGACCCATGATTCCAGTTATCAAATATTGCTTACCGAAGTTAGAGTGGAACTGGCCAAAGAGCTGTTACTCGGCACAACCATGAGTATCGATGACATCGGTGAAAGGCTCGGTTATAGCGACCCGGCAAATTTCAGAAGGGCGTTTAAAGGTTGGCTCAATAAAACGCCCGCTCAGTTTCGTGACGGTTTAAGTTAAAGCGTTACTTGCTAAAAAACTGCTCCCTGAAATCGGTGACTTGCTGTTGATAATAACTGTCCCAATCTTGTTGAGTCCAAGTGGCATAACTCGAGCTTCGCTGAGAGTCTAAGGTCATTTTGAGCTGATCCAGTTGCTTGTGATAGCTCATCACGGTTTGTTGCTGTTGTGCGACTTGTTGTTCTCGCACTGCAATGTTGCTGGCCTGCGCTTCATCTAAGTAGGCACCTTGGAGGTCGGCTTTGACTGATGCAACTTCAGCAGGGCTATAGCTGCTGGGTATCAAAGAGACTGCCAGTTCATATTTTTGAAGCTGTGTTTCGGCGTTTAACGTGCCCGTATTGTTTTGCCATTCACTAAGCAAATCTTGATAATTGGCCAAAAACTGGCTCGCTTCGTTCTCTTCAAGGGTGTTGGCGTCGAGCGTAAAATCTAGATGCGCAAACTGGTCTGCGAATAGCTGGTGGGCCAACTCTCCCCATACTTGCTGTGCAGACTGCTTGAATAAGGCAACACGATCTTCAAGAGTCTCTATGGATTCAAGTGGGATGGTACTTTGGGCTAATTGCCAGTCGACTGATAGCTGAGGATAGTCGCTCAGTAACTCAAACCATATACTCGGCAACTCCGATTTTAATCGTGCGAGTTGCTCAGTGCAGTCATCACGTTGTTGGCAAAGCTTCCAGAACCCATCGAGTTCATCGAATAGAGCTTTACCTTCAAGTTCGCTTAAGTTTTCAACATGCGTTTCTCCGCCCGATGATTCAGTTTGGGATTGATTGCTCTGCGATGCTGCATTTTCCGAACTGGCGGTTGCAGTTGGTGTGGAATTATCGTCAGCAGTTGTCGTAGAAACACGCGGCTTAGATCCTGTATGTTGAGCAGAAGATAGCGGTGTTTCAATCGATTTTGATGACCATGAGTAGCCAACAATGCTCGTCACCGCGACGAGCATTAGGATTAATATAACTCGATGCATTATGGGTTCACCGCGTTACTTGATGACAGCACTGACGGGGAAGTGGTCTGAAAGGTTGTAGTGCTTCCATAATTCACTGCTGGTTGAGCGAGGAACATCAACGCGGTTATTGTTGTGAGTTTTTTGTGCGTACTCCGAACTCACCACTACGTAATCCAAGTATTCGACATTTTCCCCGCCAGACATAGGCTCGCCTGCAAAGTTGTTGATACGAGGATCAAAGGTTGAAGCGGTATAACCTGAATACTCCGGCTCATCGGCTTGCAGGTTAGCGAACATTTGTTGGTAGTCGCCTGGGAACTTCAGCTTGTTCACGTTGAAGTCACCGCTGTAAATAACCGTTTCAGAGGTTGGTATTTCCAGTGATTGAGCAAGCTGACGCATCTGCTTGAATTGACGTTGTCGGTAGTCACGAGCTGTGTCCGTATCGAATGATGCGGTGTGAGTGCCAAACACGTGGTAAGCCTGACCGTTTTTGATGACTTCAGCGTAATTCACGCCTTTATCAGCGAAACAATCTGTGCCTGTACAATCAGGGAACACGTATTGCGCTTCGTTGACAATAGGGTAGCGGCTCACAATTATCACACCGCCGTCATAGATGTTAATCCCATCTTTATCGAGCATTTTGGTTTGATAAGGAGACTCTTTTGCAAGTTCACGCAAGAATTCATCTCTGCCGTTAGCAAACACCTCTTGTAGAGCCAACACGTCATAGCCCTTTACGTATTGAGGGATCAGGTCATAGCGGTCACCAATATGCGAAGCGATGGCAGGCAGTGCCCAGATGTTATAAGTCATGACTTTGAGTGTATTGGCATCTGGCTCTGGTTGCTCATCCACTTTTGGTGGAGTGATGGTGTAATAAATATCATCGTAGCGAGCGGTGTTATCAGCTTTGAAGGCAAGTTCAGTGTTCACATCAAAAGCATCGGTTGAATTACGATGAATATTACGATCATCATGCAGTGTTAAGTCGACGTCTGCGGCGCTCAAACCGTGTTGCAGTGTTGAGTTGTACCAATGTCCTTCCATGGTTTGATTAAGTGTGACGCTCTCCCCAATAGAATTTGAGACTACTGTGTCAAACTTGTATGTCTTACCGGACTTCACGCCTGTCCAGCGGTTGAAACTGATCAGCTTTTGGGTTTCCCACGGGCCAATTTGCTCAACATGTTGCTGCCACTCATCACCGAATTGAAGCTGGTCGGTACCCGTGTGATTGGTTTGAATCGTCATTACTTGGCTCGTGTTATTGGTCAGGTACACATCGGTATCTGCAATAGCCGAGGTTGAAATGAATGAAGCTGATGCAAGTATTGCACTCAGGCAAGTCCATTGAGTTTTCATCGTTTACGTTATCCTTATTGATTTATGTCTAGAATAACGTAGTCAAGAGTTATGACATTGGAGTTATAACTCTATGGCATTTATTCAAATATGAGATATATGCCAAGGTTTTATAAAATTGATTAACCATTGAAAATTAACATATTGTCTTATTGGAATGATAAATGGTACGCGCGCGAATAATAGAGTCAGGTAATGATTTCGAGTCGGTGGATCAGCCAATATTGGCGTGCTTAAACGAAAACTGTTTGTTCGGGGAGAGCAGAGGTTGTGAGCAACTAGAAGGGATTATGGTGACAGCTTAGATCTATCAGCACAAATTTTGCGATTGTTCTGTAATTTACTCTTGTTCAGTAAACAGAAACCTCAAAAACAGGTATGATAGTGTCGTTTTTAATCCTGAACTGGGAAAGTCATGGCAAAGTTAACACTCCAAGAGCAAATGCTTAAAGCTGGCTTGGTAAATGAGAAAAAATTAAAGAAGGCGAAGAAAGGCTCTAAAAAGTCTCGCGTTCAGTCTCGTGAAGCAAAAGCGGCAGCAGAAGAAACTAAACTGGCGCAGCAAGCGAAAGACAAAGAGTTAAACCAACAGTTGAAAGAACAGCAGTTGAGCAAAGAAATTAAAGCTCAAGTGAAGCAACTGATTGAGATGAACAAGATCGAACAGAAGAACGGTGAGATCAAATACAACTTCACCGACGGTACGCTAGTTAAATACCTTTACGTAGAAGAGCTGACTCAAAAGCAACTAAGTAAAGGCATTCTAAGTATTGCGCGCCAAGGCGAAAGCTATGTTGTTATCCCAACAGCAGTAGCAAACAAGATCGCAATGCGTGACGAAGAATCTATCGTTGATACGCAAGCTTCAAGCTCAGATGAAGTAGACGAAGATGACCCGTACAAAGACTTCGTGATCCCAGATGATCTAATGTGGTAATTGCCCGTTAGTACTGAGTAGAAGCACGAATTAAAAATGCAGCTGACAATCCTTCGATTGTGGCTGCATTTTTTTGTTTATGAGCTGTGAATCTTCTAGATAACAAATGACCACTAGCCAAATAGCCAAAT
>NZ_JBFRSN010000501.1:0-3689 GCF_041473595.1 Vibrio sp. 10N.222.46.A1 | reverse complement strand
CTTAAACGATCGGCATTAATCATAAAAATGGCCTTTACACAGAATTTTTTGCAGTCTCAACCCTACAGATCAAACGTTCAGTTAGTCGATGGGATGGGATGGGCTCACCGCTCTTTATTTAAGCAGCATTCACTGATGATGTGACCTTTTGCTTTTGTTCAAAAAACTCTTCATGTAATGCACAAATGGCCTCTTGATACTTATCGTCGCTCACAACAAATTGTACATTCACGTTTCTCATCGACGAATGTAACGCAATGGGCGTAACACTATTGCTCATCAAAGCCAATATGCCATTCGCTAGCGTTTTATTGGTGTCAATTTGAGAGCCGATCGCCGAAATGATAGCGACCATACGTCCCGAAATAGATGCTTTCGGATATCGCTTCTCTGCCTTATAAAACACCTTATTTAAACTTTCTGAACTGCCGCCTAGATAATACGTAATAGAGTTAGCATTCATCTCTTTTCCGATAAGGTTAACTCTCGCATCCGCGATAATTTCCATTAGTTCATAACTGACGTTATCAGCCTTACCGACCATCCCCTGATCAAATACATGCAATGCATATACTTTCTGCTTTCCAGCAATAATCTCTATCTGATTGGTGTCTGGGCGGTAATCTGAAGAAATCAGTGTACCTTCATGCTCTGGTTCAAAAGTGTTCTTTATTTGTAGTTCGATTCCACTCTCGCGCAACCCTGCTGCGGCATTAGAATGAATAGCTTCCATACCAAGGTTTGCTAACTGATCGGCAACATCATAATTAGTCGCTCCAATTGGTTTAACAGAGCTAACCCCAACCACTTTTGGATCGGCCGAACTAAAGTGATACTCCTTATGAATAATAGCTAGTGATGCCTTAGTCATAGTCGCGATACGGCTAAACGTCATCTCACTGTAACCACGATCATAAGTATGCATCAAACCTTCTTTACAATAGGCATAACCCGTCACTATAGGTAGCTCTTCAGCCACATTTATGTCTGAAAAAGCATCTCTGATGGTATCGTCCAAACTCTGAGGAGTCTTGTTATCCCAACCAGAAAGGTCAACAAAGGTTGAATTAATACCAATATTTTTCAATTTAAGAGCCGTATTATACGCACTATGTGACTCGCCAATTGAAGAAAGAAACTCGCGGATCTGAGGCAAGTAATGCCTCAATGAAAACTGACCGTATTGACACGTTTCAAGGATATTTGTAATACAGTTCTTCGCTTCTGAAATACGCGACCGGATGAACTTATCAGCACGCGCACGATTCATAGGATCTGCAAAAATATGCTCGTTGATCAACAACATACGGCTTTCAATGTAAGATAACGCTTCTTCCCAAGAATCATCACGCATTGCGATCAATTGATAAACACCTGGCTTGCCTGTTTTTTTGCACTCCAAAAGTGCATCTGTCATCCCGCTATAAGCAGACACAACAAAAATTCGATTGTACGGGTTTTTCGGGCGGAGAATAATATTGTCGAGCACAGCATCAAATGCTGTCATGGATGTACCGCCGATTTTTTCTACGGTAAATGTCATAAAAGACCTTAGTTATAGAGAAGCAATAAAGACTAGATAAATGGAAATTGGGGTGAGATTTCACCCCAGAAAAAGTCGGTTAATCAACCAGAGGATAAACGCCGTTTTCATCGTGAACTTCAGCGCCAGTAATTGGCGGATTGAATACACACGCCATAACCATTTCTTTGTTTTTATACGCACGTAAATAGTGTTCATCGTGCTTATCAAGGATATAAAGCGTCCCAGGTTTGATGGGATAAGTCTCACCACCAACCACTTCAATTTCGCCTTCACCACTCATGCAATATACTGATTCTAAATGGTTTTGGTAATGAATATGTGTTTCCGTCGCTTCATAAATTGTCGTGATATGAAATGAAAAACCCATGTTGTCATCTTTCAACAACATGCGAGTACTTTCCCAATTATCCGAAACAATACGTCTTTCGCTATTGCGACATTCATCAAGTGTTCTAACAATCATTTTGCTGTCCCTATTACGATACTTTTTTGAAATACTTAGTTGCTACAATTTCTACTGAATCTTCGAAGATGGTTAAACCTTGCATCAGTTCCGATTCAGATATCGTCAGTGGGCAAAAGAACTTAACTATTTCATCGTTAGGGCCAGCTGTTTCAATGACCATACCGTTTTCAAAACACGTTTTGGCAATTTCGTCAGCCGTGTTTCCATCTTTACATTCAATGCCAATCATCATTCCACGTCCCTTGCGTTGAACGAATAGCTCTGGGAAACGCTTGATATTGCGTTGAATGACATCATCGACCATGCTTGAGCTACGTTGAATATGATTTTCAAAATCATCATTTGACCAATACATTTCTAACGCTTTCGTAGCGGTAACGAACGCATGGTTATTACCACGGAAGGTGCCGTTGTGTTCTCCCGGCTGCCATTTGTCTAATTCAGGCTTTAATAAAACGACGGCCATCGGTAAGCCATAACCACTTATCGACTTAGACAGCGTGACTATATCTGGCTTGATACCTGATGGTTCAAAGCTAAAGAACGTACCCGTTCGACCACAACCCGCTTGGATATCATCGACAATGACTAAGATATCGTGAGCTTTACAAATTTTACTCAAACGCTGTAGCCACTCATTTGAAGCGACATTCAATCCACCTTCACCTTGAACCGTTTCCAATAAGACGGCTGCTGGCTTATCCATACCGGCAGAATTATCAGCTAACATCGTTTCGAACAATTTTAATCCATCAATGCCAGCGTAACCCTCAAATGGCAAACGCGTAACGTTGTTAAGGTTTGAGCCCGCGCCTTGTCTATGATGTTGGTTACCCGTAGCAGCCAGTGCACCTGCAGTACAACCATGAAAACCATTGGTAAACGCTACAATGCTACTTCGGCCTTTCACTTTTTTAGCCAATTTAATCGCGGCTTCAACGGCATTAGTTCCTGTTGGGCCTGTAAATTGAACTTTATAATTGAGATCTCTTGGTTCTAGAATTAAGCGAGTAAGCGCTTCTAAAAATTCAGCTTTGGCTTCTGAATGCATATCTAAACCGTGCGTAATCCCATCCATTTCAATGTAATCAAGCAAGGCTTGCTTAAGTATTGGATTGTTGTGACCGTAATTGAGAGATCCTGCTCCAGCAAGAAAATCGATGTAACGATCACCTTGTTTCGTTTCAAGCCAGCAACCTTTTGATTTACTAAAAGTAACTGGAAAACTATTCGAGTATGAACGTACGTTAGATTCCTGCTTTTTAAAAATATCCATGATAATGCCGTTATTTAATTCCTATAAGTGTTTGATTATTTAAGGAGGATTCGATAGAGGTATTCGGTATCGTGCTGCCCGTTAAAGTGAAGATTTTCATCTAAGAAAGTAGTCACTTTCCCGGTGTTACCGTTTTTTTCGTCCAGCTTTTTGAACAATGCCCAAGACGCTTGGTTTGATTCAGTGATAGTCGTTTCTATCGCTTCAATGCTCTTTAGGCCCTCTCGTTTAAGTAAGGTGTTCAGCATCTTGTAGGCTAAAGCATTGCCTCTAAACTTAGGCGCCACCGCCACTTGCCAAATAAAGAGAACATTGGGCTCACTGGGTTTTTGGTAACTAGAAATAAAGCCAGCAAGGTCACCTTCATGCTCCACTAAAATACAAGTTTTACTAAAGTGAGT
>NZ_JBFRSN010000500.1:0-10411 GCF_041473595.1 Vibrio sp. 10N.222.46.A1 | reverse complement strand
TAATGCCGATCGTTTAAGAAGACTTGAACGATCTTGCAGTTAGCAGATAATCCCCATCAACAACGTTGATGGGGATTTTTTTATGCTTGAACAAGAATTAGCAATGGCACATGAGACCATTGAAGATGCCGATAATTATGAATCTGTTGTCGACGCCATTCAGATTGAGTGGATAGAACAAGCTCTTCTTGAAACTAATAAAGCGAGCATAAGACGACGTCGGCTTCCCGCTCAGCAAGCTGTCTGGTTAGTTATTTGGATGGGGCTGCAACGCAACATGTCTATCAAAGAGGTGTGCAGTTCATTAGACATTGCACTTCAGCCTAAACCTGAAGATAGCTGGTCTCGTGTTGCACCCAGTGTCCTAACTGATTCACGCCGACGTCTAGATGAGAGTCCGTTAGCGGCTCTGTTTCACACAACGGTAAAGGCTTGGAACGGAGATATCCTTCAACAAGACAAAGACTTAGAGCTTAATGTTCTTGCTGTGGATGGGACAACATTTAGGTGCCAAGATTCCCCAGAGAACGCTGAAGAATTTGGGTTCATCTCTAAAAAATTGAAACCTTACCCTCAACTTCGTTTAGTCGCTTTGATGTCAACAGAAACTCGAATGATTATGGGGGCGGCTTTTGATGGCTGTCATGTCGGTGAAACGACCTTAGCTAAGCGCCTATTCAATGATATCCCCGCACATTCATTGACCTTATTTGATCGTTGTTATTTCTCGGCAGACCTCTTGTTGTCGTGGCAAGAGAGTGCGGAAAATGCTCACTGGTTAATGCCTGCAAAGCGTAAGCTACGCTATGAAGTGTTGGAGAAATATGCGGAGAACGACATGCTCATCTCAATGCCCATCTCTCCTCAAGCTCAACGGCAGAATCCGAATTTACCCGCACGTTGGGAAGCCAGATTAGTCCTATATCAAGAGCCAAAAGGTGAGATAAAAGGTTTTATTACTTCACTTACAGACCCTAGTAGATACTCGCTAGAAAGCCTGCTGCGTATTTATTGGCAACGCTGGGAGATAGAAGAAGGTTATGGTGAAATTAAACAGACTCAACTGCAAAGTCACGTCACTTTACGAAGTCGTTTTTCTGCCGGTGTGAAGCAAGAGCTGTGGGGCGTATTACTTGCCTATAACTTAGTGCGATTAGAGATGGTTAAGATAGCTTCAGAAGCCGGGGTTCGAGCGACTAGGGTCAGTTTTACCGCCGCAATTAACCTTATTGATGCGCAATTACGTTGGTTAGCTTTAAGTCCAGACGGAACTCTACCTGTAAAACTGAAAAGGATGAGAGACAGTTTGAGTCACTTCATTCTTCCAGATAAAAGAAAAGACCGAACGTTTCCACGTTCAGTCCTCTTTGTCCCAGCCAAATATCCGTTCAGGTTCAAGCAATAATGCTTATCCGAACGGCATTATACCCAAGGGTAGCCGTTTTTATTTGCCTGTATCATTACATCGATGTTTCACGTGGAACATCAACCAATATGTTGATTAACCAGAATAGGCACTGTGCCAGTCTCGCCACACCGGGTCGAAACCACGCTGACGAATCATCGACTCGACATCAGCAGCACTTCTCTCATCACTGATCTCAAACTGCTCAAGCTCTTCTTCACCCGAAGCATAACCACCAGGTTGGGTTTTAGAAGCCGCAGACATACTCGTGATCCCCAATGGCAACACATTGTCGCGAAAGGTTGCCGATTCGCGAGTAGAAAGGGATAGCTCGACCTCAGGATTCAAGAGTCGATATGCGCAGATAAGCTGAACCAATTGTTTGTCGTTCATGACTGATTTAGGCTGTAATCCTCCACTAGAGTCTCCCCCCTCACACGGACGAAGACGCGGGAATGAAATTGAATAGCGAGTCTGCCAATAAGTGCGCTCTAGGTAATCTAAGTGAGCAGCAACAAAAAAGCAGTCGGTTCGCCAATCTTCCAAACCAATCAAGGCACCAATACCTATCTTATCGATCCCCGCTTTTGCCAAGCGATCTGGGGTTTCAAGACGGTATTCAAAATCCATTTTATTGCCACGTAGATGATGCTCAGCGTAAGTTCTTGGCTGATAAGTCTCTTGGTAAACCATAACAGCATCTAGACCGAGAGTTTTAAGCTCTGCGTAATCATGTTGATCAAGCGGCTGCACTTCCATCGCTAGGTAGTTGAATTGCTTTTTGATATTCGGCAACACCTGTCGAAAGTAATTCATCCCGACCTTAGTTTCATGTTCACCGGTGACTAACAAAACGCTATCGAACTTCATCTTTTTGATAGCCGCACTTTCGGCATCAATTTCATCCAAAGTAAGCGTGCGACGTTTGATACGGTTCTCCATTGAGAAGCCACAATACGTGCACGCATTCGCACATAGGTTCGAGAGGTACAAAGGAATGTAAAGCGACATTGTATTGCCAAATCGCTTACGAGTTAGCGCCAACGACTGTTGTGCCATCTGCTCTAAGTAAGGTTCTGCCGCCGGAGAGATCAGAGCCTTAAAGTCTTCTAAGTCACGTTTGGGTTTACTCAGAGCACGTTCAACATCCGCTGACGTTTTACTGAAGATAGACATACCAATGTCATCCCAGTTGAGCTGTTTAAATCGATCAACAAACGTCATAGGTACACTACTCGTCTAGAAATGAAGTTAACGGGCTCGAAGCAACCGCGTGAGATACTTTTCCTGCAAGCCCAGCAAGGTAAGCCATACGCCCCGCTTCAACTGCCAGCTTAAAAGCAATCGCCATATCAACGGGTTGTTGAGAAGCCGCAATCGCCGTATTCACTAACACAGCGTCTGCGCCCATTTCCATTGCACGAGCAGCATGCGATGGCGCGCCTATGCCTGCATCCACAATCACAGGGACATTCGCTTGGTCGATAATGATCTCTAAGAAGTCTGCCGAAGCGATACCTTTGTTTGAACCAATAGGCGCACCTAACGGCATAACCGCAGCGCAACCCACCTCTTCCAAGCGCTTACACAAAACTGGATCGGCATGGCAGTAAGGCAACACAACAAAACCATCTTTAACCAGTTGCTCAGCGGCTTTAAGCGTCTCAATTGGGTCTGGCATCAAGTACTTTGGTTCTGGGTGAATTTCCAGTTTAAGCCAGTTTGTGCCTAGCGCTTCACGAGCCAAATGCGCAGCAAAGACGGCATCTTTTGCACTCTTCGCCCCAGAGGTATTCGGTAGCAAGTTCACGCCAGCATCAATGATTGGTTGTAAAATGTCGTCTTGCTCAGAGCGAATATCAACTCTCTTCAGCGCCATGGTTGCCAATTGCGAACCTGAAGCCTCAATAGCACTCGCCATCAATTGCTTATTGGCGAACTTACCCGTTCCAGTGAACAGACGTGATTGAAACGTTTTATCTGCGATGGTTAACATGGTTAGCCCCCTGCAATAGCTTGGAAAAGAGATATAGCGTCGCCTTCATTAACGACCGTTTGTTGCCACTGGCTACGCGGGACAACCGCATTATTGATAGCAAATACACAACCTAGATTGGGTAATGCTAGAACTTGGATAATGTCCGCTAGAGACGATGAGTGTGCTACTTGTTCTGATTGTTCGTTTATCGAGATCGTTATATGGCTCATTGGATTTCTTCTTCTAAATGCTTAACTACAGACGCACTGCACACAGGACATTCACTATCTTGAGTGACCATAAGGTTTTGCCAATTCATCGTCTGGCCATCGAACAGTTTGAGTTGGTGTGTTGCGACCTGAAACTCACCACGAGCTAGACGTTGAATAGCAGCCAAAGCTTGAAGGTTACCTATGGTGCCAACAACTGGGCCTATGATGCCGCTATCGCTACAACGAGTCGTTTGTGGATGATGTCTGAACGGGAACAAGCAGTGATAGCACCCTTTCTGATTCTGATAATCAAATACAATAAATTGGCCTTTCCAGCCAATTGCAGAACCAGAAATCAAAGGGGTCTTCGTGCTGAAACATGCTTGGTTAACCTGCTGGCGTGACTCGAAGTTGTCAGTACAATCCAACACTAAGTCAGCTAGCATCACTTCAAGCTCAAGCTGACTTTCACTCATTCGTTGATTGATGGTTCTTACTTGGCTGCGACCATTGAGTTCACTCACTTGTTGCTTGAGAGCTTCAACCTTAGGCGAACCTAACTGACTTTCCCTGAACGCGACCTGTCGTTGCAGGTTCGATGAATCGACACAATCATCATCGACCAGCACGATCTTTCCAACACCAGAAGCAGCCAGGTAAAGAGCCGCAGCATTACCTAAGCCACCACAACCAATCAACAACACATGACTATTTAGTAAGTTGCGTTGCCCTTGCTCACCCACTTCAGGTAACGCAATTTGTCGTTGATAACGAATGAATTCAAAGTCACTCAGCATAGCTAGGCTCCTGTATAACCTCTTCCTTAAGAGTTGGAGATTTAGGTGCCATCAGTTTTTCGAAAAATTCGATCACTTTCTGCGGGTCTTCCGCCAATGTAATCGCACGTACCACCGCCAAACTCGATACCCCACACTCCCACACCTGCTCAGCTGTCGATTGGTCAATACCGCCAATAGCAACCGTCGGATAACCAGTGAGTTGGTCTGTGTATGGGATAGTATCAATCAGCTGTTGATACAGAGATAAACGAACTAAACCTTGAGGCTTTGATGGCATCTGTTTAGTTGTTGTTGGGAAGATATGCCCTAGCGCAATATAGCTTGGGTTGATTTGAACAATGCGGAGCAACTCGTAATAGCCATGAGTAGAGAGACCGATCTTGATACCTGCTTGGCTCAACTGTGAGAGGTTTGACTCTTCAATATCCTCTTGCCCCAAATGAACACCAAATGCGTCATGCTTGAGTGCAAGCTGCCAATAGTCATTGATAAAAACCTGAGCGTTATGCTCTCGACCAAGCTCGATTGATCGCGCGACTTGTTGTTCTAAGTCCACTTGCTGCGGGTTTTTAATACGTAGTTGAACAGTGTTAATTCCGAGCTTGAGCAACCTTTCGATCCACTCAACATCATCAACCACAGGGTATAAACCTAGACTATTCTTACCCAGCTCAGGAAAAGAAAGCACTGTCCCTTGATTAGCCCAACCAACGCTTATATTCAATCGTTGATCTTCAAGAGCCGGAATTGGAAAGTTTTGGTAATGTGCTGGCCATGTTCCACGTGAAACATTGGACGATGCGCGAGCTAAAACTAATGCGTCCTCTAATGGGAATTCCAGAGCCAACAAAGTAAGTAACCAAGCAAAGTGGCCGCGATTATCTAACTCCTGATGAGCTGTAGTTTCACTCTTGATAGCACGATTAGCATCCCGGTGTGACCAGATATCCAGTACAGCTGAATCATCTGAAACACCGATATAAATGGTATTCGGAGTTTGTGTAAAGGCATCACAAACGTCAGCTAGCGCGACTGAATTGCTGTAATCAACAACATGGTTCAGTTCTGCTAGCTGACACACCGTCAATGAATCAAGATCATGAGCGAAGCCAATAGATAACGCCTGCTGAGAATCAACGATAGAGAAGTATTGAGTTGGGCTTACACCCAACTCAACCGCATCAGTTGCCAAGCCTTGTCGCTTAGCAACCAATAGACAGTTCTGCACCTCTCCCGTTAACTCAATATTTTGAGATGGGATGAGTATCTTCACTGTCATTATTCCTCTAATTGAGCTTCTTTTGCGGCTACTGCAGGATGATAAAGTTCAGAGCCAGTATCACGGAACTCTTGTGATTTTTGACGCATCCCTTCCAACGGGTTATCTAGCATCTTAATCTCGATAGCCTGATCCGCGGCTACTTGTTCGGTGTCTTTCGCATACTCTCGAACTTCTTGAGAAATCTTCATCGAGCAGAATTTAGGTCCACACATTGAGCAGAAGTGAGCAACCTTGCCCGACTCTTGTGGCAGAGTTTCATCATGGAAAGAACGCGCGGTTTCAGGATCTAAAGCTAGATTGAATTGGTCTTCCCAACGGAATTCAAAACGTGCCTTTGATAATGCATTGTCTCGGATTTGTGCGCCCGGATGTCCTTTAGCGAGGTCCGCTGCGTGTGCTGCTAACTTGTATGTAATCAGGCCGGTCTTCACATCTTCTTTATTTGGTAGACCTAAATGCTCTTTAGGTGTGACATAACAGAGCATCGCACAGCCGTACCAACCAATCATGGCCGCACCAATACCAGAGGTAATATGGTCGTAACCAGGGGCAATATCTGTCGTCAATGGGCCTAAAGTATAGAAAGGCGCTTCATGGCAGTGTTCTAACTGCTCATCCATATTCTCTTTGATTAGGTGCATTGGCACATGTCCTGGACCTTCAATGATCACCTGAACGTCGTATTCCCAAGCTACCTTAGTCAACTCACCTAAAGTACGTAACTCCGAGAATTGAGCCTCATCATTGGCATCTGCAATAGAACCCGGGCGTAGGCCATCACCCAATGACAGGGCAACATCGTACTTCGCACAAATCTCGCAGATCTCGCGGAAGTGAGTATAAAGGAAGCTCTCTTGGTGATGTGCAAGACACCATTTCGCGATAATAGAACCACCACGAGAAACAATGCCAGTGACACGTTTAGCCGTCATCGGAACGTAGCGAAGCAACAAACCTGCGTGGATAGTGAAGTAATCAACACCCTGCTCTGCTTGTTCAATCAAAGTATCGCGCATCACTTCCCAGTTAAGGTCTTCCGCAACACCATTCACTTTTTCAAGGGCTTGATACATAGGAACCGTACCGATTGGTACAGGGCTGTTACGTAAGATCCATTCGCGAGTTTCGTGAATATTACGGCCGGTAGAAAGGTCCATTACGGTATCGCCACCCCAGCGAGTTGACCATACTAACTTCTCAACTTCTTCTTCAATCGAAGAGCTTACTGAAGAGTTACCGATATTAGCGTTCACCTTCACTAAGAAGTTACGGCCAATAATCATCGGTTCTGATTCTGGGTGGTTGATGTTTGAAGGGATAATAGCTCGACCTTCAGCAACCTCCTTGCGCACAAACTCAGGGGTAATTTCTTTCGGTAGATTTGCGCCAAAGTTATGGCCAGGATGTTGGTGGTTAAGCTGCTCATCAGCAAATTTCTGACGTCCCATGTTCTCACGTATCGCAATGTACTCCATCTCAGGAGTAATAGTCCCCTGACGAGCATAGTGCAGCTGAGTAACACATTGATCGCCAGTGGCGCGACGAATTCTAGGCAGATTACCGTAACGAAGGTCGTCTAGAGTTTCATCTTCTAAACGCTCTTTGGTGTAGACAGAACTTACATCGTCTAACAGTTCTGTATCACCACGCTCTTCAATCCATTGCTCTCGTAACTTAGGAAGGCCACTGTAAAGGTCAATTTCGTGCATAGGGTCAGTATAAACACCAGAGGTGTCGTATACATGAATTGGCGCATTAGGTTCGAATACAGGATCTTTTTTGGTACCACCAACAAGGCTATCTGCTAGTGATATTTCTCGTACAGGGACTTGAATGTCCTCGCGAGATCCGTGGATGTAAGCTTTTTTTGAATTTGGATAAGGTTGCACGGATAAAGAATCAATGAAATTCTTCGCTTCCAGTCTTGCTTGTTTACGACTCGACATAGCATTTTTCCTTGGCTTTTAGCCATTATTTATAGGGATAAAAATGCTTGACGGATAAGATGCTACAAGAGGGATCACAGCAAGAAAATGCAGTTGTGATCTGGAGATAGATCTCTAGAAGGATTCTAGTTAGATATCTACTCTTGTTCCCTTCGCAGGTATTAGCCTGATCAGGTTCAACGGATCCCGAGTTAACGGTCTCAGCCATATGGCACTCCGACAAGTACAATCGAGTATATAAAAACGGCTTGGATAAACCAAGCCGAGTTGTTAACAAATCGTAAGAAAGTTTTAAGACTTTATCAGAAGTTGGAAGCCGATCCATGCGGCTGAAATACTGAGAACCACATTGAGCAGTACATTGAGCCCCATCTTGAAAAACGCACCCTGCTGCATAAGAAGCACGTTATCCATCGAAAACGTAGAAAATGTCGTCAGGGCTCCAAGGAAACCAAGACCGATAATTTGTCTCCACGGCTCCGTCGCAACCATCTCATTTTCAAACGCGGCGATGAGCAATCCCATAATCAGAGAGCCAATTACGTTAACAGTCAGCGTACCGTAAGGAAAACCACGCCCTAACATCACAACGCATAACTCGGAAATCAAGTAACGTGAACAAGCACCAAACGCGCCACCGATGGCGATAAAACCTAGAATAGATAACTGACCCATGAATCCTCCCAAACAATAATCCCTATATTCTAGCTTTAACGCCGATAAAAGCGAGGGTAGAAACTAAGAATGCATGCGCAAATATTAAACGTTACAGGTGTCACTTAACTTCAATATATCCCATCAAACCCGTTTTCATGTGTTCTATAACATGACAGTGATACATCCAGCGGCCAGGGTTGTCGGCTACAAATGCAGCTTTAGCTCGGCCATTTTTTCCAAGTAACACTGTATCGGTATGGAAAGGTTCTTCAACTTTCTTCCCGTCAAGTTCGAGTACTGTAAAAGTATGTCCATGAATATGGATAGGATGATGGTATTGAGTGACGTTCTTTAGATCGAATATATAGGTTTTTCCCAGATCTAAAGTCGCCAAAGGTTCAGGGATATTATCTTTGCTCATCCCCTCCCATGCTCGTTTATTAGTTAGCCAAAACTTAGGCATAGATTTTCCATCTTTGGATACTGGAGAAACCGCCCCTTCCCATTCAAATAAAAAGTCAATTTCTTCTGCATTAACCAAATCTAAGTTGGGCACAGGATTAAGGGGTAAAGAAGGTAGAGAGCGATTCTCAACAAGGGTTGAATCTACAACCTCGAACTCACACAAAGAGAAAGGAAAGCGTCCTTTCATTTGAAGGACGCTCACTCGCCCACCGGCTTTGGGTGCTATCAATCCAATATCCACTCGCATCCCTGGGCCAATTTTATGTTGAGTCAGTTTATAAGGCGTTTTTACAGGGTTACCATCAATGGCAATCACCCATGCCTCTGCCCCTTCGACAGCAATAGGGTAAGTGATCGTATTATCGACATTTGCGATACGCAGCCTGGTCGTTGCATGTTGTTTTAACTGATAGGCAGGCTCATGTATTCCATTAACGCTACTCCACTCTCCTGGCGTACCCATACGGGCACTGAGTCGTGGGATCATTAGATCTTTCCATTGGCCTTTCTTATCTATATGCCAATGCTTAAGCGTCAGTGCGTGTTCTTCATCAAACGGCACTGGGATACTCTCCTCTACGATAATAAGACCAACCAAGCCCATACCAAGCTGTTTAACGCTATTCATATGTGGGTGATACCAAAACGTACCAGCATCTGGTGGCGTAAATTCATAAATAAATGTTTCACCAGGCATGATCGGTGGTTGGCTTAAGAAAGGTACTCCATCCATTCCGATAGGAATCCTTAAACCGTGCCAATGAATAGTCGTCGGTTCTGATAGCTTGTTGGTAAAACGGATTGTTACCTTCTCCCCCTGGCGACACCGAATCGTTGGCGCTGGAATCTGACCATTAAAGCCTAGAATATTAGTCTCAAACCCCGTCACGATTTCAGCGGTTGAAGGCTCTGCCGTTAGGTCATAAACATACTTTCCTTGCTCATCAACCGCCCGTTTCATTGAGCAAGCGGGAAGTACAGTGAGTGCAGATATAGCGAGAGATGATTGAATAAACTTACGACGGGAGATATCCATATTTGTTGCCTTTTAGTAATAACGACTAAAATGTAACAAAATATTGATAACAGTTCTCATAAAGAAGCGTAGTTTGTGCTGTTGGTTGTTTATAAAAGAGGCTGGGATAAGTAAGCACTTACACTTTTAAGGCCAGATTTTATTAAAAGTAGGAATTGTCGACTAAAAATAGAACAAATAGAAAGCAAAAAAGCCTCAGCATTTCTCCTGAGGCTTAGTATATGGAAAGGTTGGAGGTTTCGACTCCCAACACGCGCTGTTTTAGTAAGTCGGAGAATCCGCTACTTTACTAATAGCGTATATTGGATTCAGAAAGCAAAAAGGATCTAGCATTTCTGTTGAGGCTTAGTATATGGGAGGAGTGGAGGTTTAACTCCCAACATGCGCTATTTTGGTAGGTCGGGGGATCCGCTGCTCTGCTAATGGCGTATATTGGCTTCAGAAAGTAAAAAGGCTCTAGCATTTCTGCTAGAGCCTTAAATATGGCAGGGGTGGAGAGATTCGAACTCCCAACACGCGGATTTGGAATCCGCTGCTCTGCCAATTGGAGCTACACCCCTAAAACTTTCATTACTTCAGATTCGAAAAAACCTCGCACTAGGCGAGGTTATCGAATAAGTGGCGGAGTGG
>NZ_JBFRSN010000499.1:0-3669 GCF_041473595.1 Vibrio sp. 10N.222.46.A1 | reverse complement strand
AGAGACTAGAGACTAGAGCTAGGCAACTATCTAATGATTGACGTAGCAAACCGAGAATGGAACAGATAATCGCTCGAACTCTTTGATCCATCGCCATTGGTTGTCTTGCAATTTATCGCCGGGCCCTTTGACCTCAATCCAATGAAATTCATCGTCCTTGAACGCAATCAAATCCGGCATCCCAGTTCTAAATAGCTTTAAATCACTGAGCATCACTTTGAATAGCTCGACGATTAAGGCGTTCGGAATAGCCTCCATACTGTGCTCAATGAGTGCTTTAGGGAAATGGTTCCAATGAACGAATGGATTTGCGATACCGTATTTCTGGTCGTAGATATCAAGCAATTGGTTTAGTCCTTGCTCGGATATGGTTTGAAACACAGCCTGGATCTGTTCAGCTCGGTTGTCTATGAAGTCTGAATGGTACAGATCCAGAGGGCGATGTTGGTAACGATTAATAAATGCACTCTCAACGTCTGCGAAAATCACTTCCCAAAAGGCTAAGCCAAACAATCCACATAAAAAACTGTTCTCTGAAAAGTAGACTTCCCAACCTTGGTTTTCGAAATGTTGCTTCACCGCAAGTTCAACTCGCGTTTGGCTGAGGTCTAATTCCAGTTTTATCTCTTTGCAGCTCGGTTTTATGGTTCGAGAAACTTTGTGGCCCTGTTTCCGTAGTAGCCTGTTTTCAAGCTTAATAGCGACTTCCAGCTCTGATACATCTGATGGATTCGCTTTCATTTTCGTGACAATGTCACACATTAAGTTTAGCTCATCTTGCTTGTCATAGATGCGTGCAAGTCGTTCTCTGCTTGGGGGAAGTACGGATTGTTTGAACCAAAAGACAGCTTGATCGTTTTGGTTGAGCCTTTCTAGATCGCGAGCGATATCATTGATCAAACGCGATCGTTTTCTGGCAATGCTTCTGTGCTCTGATTCTTCAGGAATCGAGTTTAAAAGCTGCTCAAGAAACTCACCGTCTTTGCGGTCCCCTTCTGAATACAAGCGTTGAATATCACGTATCTGGAGCAGTTGATTGAGCTGTTCTCTAGAGGTGAAGAAACGACGCTGTTTGCTTAACGGGTAATTTTCGAAGGTGTTGAGTCCAAGATCGCTAAGAACGAATTGGCTTAGGTCTTGATAAGTATTGGCAAAGAACAGTAGTAGCAAGACATCAATAACTTCAGATTCGACAACGTAAATACAATCGAATGACAAGTTTTGGAACTGGTCAAAAGGTTGGTGTTCGAGCAAAGCCAAGAGTTCGTCTTTCTTCGCTGTCTGATTGTTCATAAGAAATGGGAATGCGCTGAACAGCTCTGGTTTAGTCAGTAGATGCAATCCTAATTCGAGATCATTAATGACAAGATTATGTTGTTCGGTAGGGTGGCTTAACGCAATGAAGTTCGATGTGTTTAGCTCTTGTAGGGCGTTTTTCAGATCTGGAATTTCAGCATAGTCGAGCTTATCACTTCGAAACCAGCAGCCTTTGCGAGAAAGCAAACGAATCATTAGACACTGGCTTGCGACTGAAAGACGTTTGTATTCAGACAACCAACGGCATTCATCGTCACTCAGCAGATCTGGATAGAGTGTTTGAGCGTGTTCAATCAGTCGATTGAAGTTGTCGAGATAATAAGTAGGGGAGAGCTGAGGAGTGGTTTCTATCGTCAATGGATTAGTCGCTTGATACAAAAAGAGCCTAACCCTAAGGTTAAGCTCTTTCTATTTTTAATCAATCGAGAACTGAGTTAAGCGCTTGCTTGCTTAAGTTCTGTTGCTTTCGCTTCTGAGATTGGTTTAGTCACGATAGCTAGAACAATACACACGGCCATCATAGCAGCAGAGATTGTGTAAGCTAGGCCGTAACCTTCGCCATTCGTCATTGAGTAACCAACAACCGCAGCACCGATAGCACCACCGATACCCCATGCCGTGTAAAGCACGCCGTAGTTCGTACCGTAGTTTTTCAGGCCGTAGAATTCCGCAGTTAGTGTTGGGAATACTGCTAGAAGTGTACCGTAACCAACAGCTGCGATAGCCGTACCAATGATTAGCGTAAATTCAGAGTTGAACGTAGCGAATAGAGCCATGTTCGCACCTTGAAGGATGAACGCTAAAAGTAGAGTACGTACGCCACCGATTTTATCTGCAAGCATACCTGCAGCAACACGACCGCCTGAGTTGAATACAGCAAGGATAGACGCTAGGTAAACCGCGTTTGGTAGGTTCGCTTGAACGCTAGCAATCGTAGTGATGTTACCGATGATCATAAGACCAACAGAAGCAGCAAATGCGTACATGATCCATAGAGAGTAGAACTGAGGAGTCTTCAGCATTACTTTCCATGTTAGGTCTTCAGTCTTCTTAACCGCTTTAGGTGCTTGGCCTTCTTTTACTTTAGGCTCAGCTGGCGTGTAATCCGCTGGTGGGTTGTTGATCGTTGCCGCTAGAGGTACTGCGATTGCAAGTACACCAACACCAAGAATCATAAAGCTTGTTTGGATACCCATGCTATCGATTAGCGCAGAAGTTAGTGGTGCTAGGTAAATAGCAGCAAGACCGAAGCCTGCAGCGATTAGACCGTTAACCATACCTTTCTTAGAAGAATGGAACCATTTCATTGCTGATGGAGAAAGACATGCGTAACCGAAGCCGATACCAGCACCTGTCATCACGCCAAACGTTAGGTTTAGCATCATAGGAGTCGTAGCGAAACCAGAAGCAATCATACCTAGGCCAGTAAGCGCTGTACCAAGAATAAGGATCTTACGTGGACCCATACGGTCTTGTAGGATGCCTGCAACAAGAAGACAAACAGAGAATGTGATAGTTGCAATAGCGTAAGGTGAAGATGCTTCAGCAGCACTCCAACCAGCTTCAGTAACTAGCGCCTTGTTAAATACACTCCAAGCATACAGGATGCCAAGACAAAGGTTGATACAGAAGCCTGCTAGCAGGATACGTGATGCTTTATCAATCTTGCTCATTTTTATTCTCAGTTTTGTCGTTGGTCAGTGGTGAGCCACTTAACTAAAGACGGGTTATTGTGATTGTTTCTTCAAAATTAGTTTGCGTTTATCAACAGACAACGCAAAAGAGCGCGGATTATAACCAATAAAAATGTGATTGGAATCTCTTTTTCCATTTTCGGTAAATAAACTCAAAATTGTTAATGGGTTGTTTTTTGTTGGTTTGTAAGTTGTGTTTAATACCTTTCTATTTTGTTCTTTTTAGCGTGGCGGGCTTATTTTTTAAGGGATTCTTCGATACACATTTCAGATTGTCCACGTATCCCGTGCGGATATCACAGAGTTACGAATTATTTTAAATATTTTCCAAGGTTAATTTTGTGTAACAAAATAAATCGAAATGACGCTTTATTCATATGAGACAAGGGTTAACGGAGGTTTATTAAAAACAGTATGTTAAATGATTGTTAACTCGGGTTTTTGTTAGCACCATTGCTTACATTTTGTTCAACTTGAGGGGTTGTGTTGAACAAAAAAAATGGGAAAATAGTACGCAAACTGAGATTCCAAATTTGAAAGGATGCGTTTCCAACCTATGGTGAGGCGAGTATTATGAAACTGTTTTTAATTTTATTGATGTCAATTTCTGGTGGTGTAGCGGCAGCTGACCATATTCACTCTTTCCTATTCGGCTTCT
>NZ_JBFRSN010000498.1:0-9149 GCF_041473595.1 Vibrio sp. 10N.222.46.A1 | reverse complement strand
GCATACCTAGGATAAGGGCACCTAAGTCTGGTTTTACTCCTACAAACTGGAACAAGCCAGCACCAACAACTAATGCGAAGAAGATACCGAATAGCACCAACATTTCACCGTGCCCAACCCAATCGAGGACTTTGTAGAACAATGGGCGAAAGAAAGGCAAAGCGAACAGTGCGATCGCATACCACTCTGGAATTTTGCCCGTCGATGCAGTCAAGAATACGACAGCAAAGATATCTTGCATGACCAGAATGCCAATCGCTAGTGTGCCATAGGTAGCATTCATTTCCCCTTTCTCTTGTAGAGACTTGACCGCAAATACAGTACTAGAAAATGAAAGAGCAAAACCGAGTAGAACGATCTGTTCTATTGACATGGCTGCTAGAGATGAAATACCTAGAAACTTAAAACCAAATAGAGCGGCTGCAAAAAACAGAGTGGATAAAAGATTGTGGATTGTTGCGCCAGCCCAGATCTCTTTAGAGAGTAGGGTTTTGATGTCCAGCTTTAAGCCAATAGTAAATAAGAGAAGGGTGACACCAAGGTCAGCCAAAGTAATGATGGTGTCATTGGTTTCAAAGCCAAGGGCATAAAGCCCGAAACCTGCAACCAAAAAACCAACTAATGGGGGGAGGTGGCATTTTAAAGCAATAAATCCTGCGATAAACGCAGTGGATATTAATATAAGTTCCATAACTTGTTGTTGTAGTTCCCTAGCTTAAAAAAACGGGCCGTGTTTATACAAACACGGCCCGCGGAAAATCAGAATTGTTTTCTTTAGTCTTCAAGAAGCTTTTGCAGTAACACACCGTTGAGCATGGCGCGCTTAATCATGGCAAAGGCTCCCATCGTAGGATGTTTATCGATCTGTGATGCTACAATAGGCAGGCCGCTATGGAAAGTCGTTAACGACTGATTCTCTACATTGCGCTTAATTGCAGGGAAAACAATCTCTTGTGCCTTAGTAATATCACCAGCAATGATTACTTTCTGAGGGTTAAACAGGTTAATCGTCATCGCGATAGCCTTACCTAACTGGTTTCCTACTCGGACTAAGCTTTGCTTCGCGAGTTCATCGCCATTGATTGCGTGGTCACAAACATCTTGAATCGTAATATGTTCAAGTTCCGTTAAAGAAGATTCATAGCCTTGCTTAATGAGCTTCTGCACTCGATCAACGATGGCAGGGTTTGCCGCTACGGTTTCAAGACAACCGAAGTTACCACACTGGCATTGTTCCCCTAGCGGATCAATTTGGATATGACCAATTTCACCCACGTTACGGTTATGGCCTAAGAAAACCTGTCCATTAACGATAATACCAGCACCCGTACCACGGTGCACACTGACCAAAATAGAATCTTGACTGTCTTTACTTGCACCGAAGTAGTGCTCAGCAAGCGCCATTCCTCTAACGTCATTACCAACAAAACAAGCCACATGGAAAGTGTCGCGAATAATGTCGCTCAATGCGAGGTTATCGATGTCCGTGTTTGGCATGTACTCAACAACACCGGTCGTTGGGTTGACCAAGCCTGGAAGGGTGACACCAATGGCAATCAGTTGGTCGATCTTTGGCTGATGCTCAGCAATGAAAGCCTTGAGGTTATTGACCAAGCCTTGTGTAAGGTCTGATTGGTCTGAATAATCTAGGTCTTGTTGTTGGAAAGCCAATTCACGACCACCAAGGTCATGAAGGCTTATTTGAATATAGTCTCTACCTAAGCGTACAGCGACAGAATGAAAAGGGTCGACTTCTGTGGTTAGGGAGATCGCGCGTCTACCGCCAGTAGACGCTTGTTGCGCAACCTCTTTAATGAGGCCGCGCTCCAAAAGTTGGCGGGTAATTTTTGTAACACTTGCCGGTGCGAGTTGGCTTACATCAGCCACTTGTATACGACTGATAGGCCCTTGCTGGTCTATTAGTCGGTATACCGCCGCACTGTTTAGTTGTTTAACTAAGTCTACGTTACCTATTTGTCCGCCATTCATACTTAATTGTGCTCGTATTGTCCATTAACAACAGTCGCTTTAACGTTAAAGTCTCGGTCAAATACAGCTAGGTTTGCAACCATGCCTTTTTTGATTCGACCTAGCTTGCTTTCTACACCGATAGCCGTAGCTGGGTATAGCGTAGCCATGCGAAGAGCTTCGTCTAAAGCGATACCAGCGTGCTCAACTGTATTCTGAACTGCTTCAATCATAGTCAGAGCTGAGCCGCCCAGTGTGCCGTTTTCATCAACACACTTACCATCTCGGTAATATACTTTCTTACCGACAAAAATAAAGTATTCCATGTCAGCACCTGCAGGAGCTGTGGCATCCGTCACTAATACTAACTTTTCTCCCTTGATTTTGTGCGCAATTCTGATGTTTGCGTAATCAACGTGGAAGCCGTCGGCGATGATACCTGCATAAACTTCTGGCGTGTCGTAAATCGCGCCAACAACGCCAGGTTCACGACCAACCATAGGGGTCATTGCATTGAATAGGTGGGTAGCGAAAGTGATACCAGATTCGAAACTTTGTCGAGCTTCTGCGTAAGTCGCGTTTGTGTGGCCGATAGAAACGACAACGCCTGCTTTGTGTAGGCGCTCGATATGTTCTGGATCATTAAGCTCTGGTGCCAATGTTACTTTTGAAACTAGGTCGCTGTTCTCGCAAATCAGTTCAATCATTTCGCTGTCTGATTTACGAATGTGATCGACGCTGTGGATGCCTTTTTTTGCAACGTTTAGGTATGGACCTTCAAGGTGCAGACCTAGTGATTGGTTTTGGTACTGGTTGTGATATTCACGAGCTGCAGTAATAACTGCACGCATATCTTCGTCTGAAGAAGTGATGAGCGTTGGCAGGAAGCTAGTACAGCCTGATTTAAGGTTTGCTTCGTGCATGATCTGCATTGTTTCTGCCGTGATCTCATCGTTAAGCATTACACCGCCACAACCATTCAGTTGTAAGTCAATGAAACCTGGGCTTAGGTTTGCTCCGTTTAGATCGCGAACCTCGATTCCTTCTGGCAATTCAGAGATAGGACAGACTTTTTTGATCAGTTCATTTTCTATTACGACGGCATGATCGGTTAGAACATCACTACCAGTGTAAATTTTACAGTTACTTAGCGCGTACATAGTCAGCTAATCCTTATTTCGTGAGATCTTTTAAATTTGTTCGTTACCTAAATGTGGACTTAGTTTGCGAGCATCATTTACGTAACGATTTATCTTTTATGGGCGAACGGCTTCAAAATGGGAAGCTATTTAAGTTGTTGAAAAACATATGAACAATTGATCTTTATTATACATTTAGGTTCATTGTTAATGATTATTCATAGGGTAATCTAAAGTTAGGAATATCATGTTTTTGCCTAATGATTAGATTTGAATTTTATCTATAAACGCTCATTTTTTTGAATGATAAAATAAGTTTTATGATCTCGCTAGCAAAAACCTCTGGATTTGGTAAAAACTGGTGATTAGGATCACAAATGGTAAGGTTTTAATTTGCGGGGCAAAATTAATTGAATACACTGAATAGGACTAAATTGAGCGACTAAAATAAGTTTCTCAAATGAATTCTAAAAAATCCTATAGGGGGAAACAACTGGTGAATATTCTAGGATATGCACAGAAGCTAGGTAAGGCATTAATGCTACCTATCGCAACACTTCCGATTGCGGCGCTTCTACTACGTTTAGGTCAAGGCGATCTACTTGATATTCCATTCATGGCAGAAGCTGGTGGAGCGATCTTCGGTAACCTACCATTGCTATTTGGTCTAGGTATCGCGATTGGTCTTTCTAAAGACGGTAACGGCGCAGCAGGTCTTGCTGGTGCAGTTGCTTACTTCGTACTAACAGCGACAGCAACAACAATTAACGCTGACGTAAACATGTCATTCTTCGGCGGTATCTTCGCTGGTATCATCGCAGGTCACTCTTACAACGCTTTCCATGCAACACGTCTTCCTGAGTGGCTGGCTTTCTTTGCGGGTAAACGTTTAGTACCTATCATGGCTGGTCTATTTGCACTTGTTGCAGGTGCTGTGTCTGGTGTGGTTTGGCCTGGTGTTCAATCTGGTCTAGACGCACTGGCTCACGCAGTATCAACATCTGGCGCTATTGGTCAATTCGTTTACGGTACTCTTAACCGTGCACTTATCCCTGTAGGTCTACACCACGTATTGAACTCATACTTCTGGTTCGGTATGGGTACATGTCAAGAAATCATCGTTGCTGGTCAAGGCGCATTCGCTAACATCACTCAACTTTGTGTTGACCCATCACTAGCTAAAACTCTAGTTGTTGGCCAAGAGCACACATTCACATTCGCTAACTCTGTAACTCCAGAAATCACTACTGTAGTTAAAGAAGTGACTGAAACTGTTAAATCTGGCGACCTACACCGTTTCTTCGGTGGCGATAAAGGCGCTGGCGTGTTCATGAACGGTTTCTTCCCTGTAATGATGTTCGGTCTACCAGGTGCTGCACTTGCAATGTACCTAGCTGCTCCTGCTGAAAAACGCAGCCAAGTTGGTGGCGCACTGTTCTCAGTTGCATTCTGTTCATTCCTAACAGGTATCACAGAGCCGCTAGAATTCATGTTCGTATTCCTAGCTCCTGCTCTATACGCAATGCACGCTGTATTTACAGGTCTGTCTCTAGTAGTTGCAAACATGTTTGGTACTCTGCACGGTTTCGGTTTCTCTGCTGGTCTTATCGACTTCGTATTGAACTGGGGTCTAGCAACTAAACCATTCGTACTACTACTAATCGGTCTTGGTTTCGGTGCTTTATACTTCTTCACTTTCTCTTTCGCAATCCGCGCTTTCAACTTGAAATCGCCAGGTCGTGAAGATGATGACGAAGCTGTAGCAGCTCCTGCTGGCGACGCACCAAAAGGTGAAGTTGCACGTCAATACCTGAAAGCACTAGGTGGTCACGACAACCTAACTTCAATCGACGCTTGTATCACTCGTCTACGTCTAACTCTTAAAGACCGCTCTATCGCAGATGAAGCTGTTCTTAAGAAGCTTGGCGCTAAAGGTGTGGTTAAACTAGGTGAAAACAACCTACAGGTTATCCTAGGCCCACTAGCTGAAATCGTAGCTGGCGAAATGAAAGCTATAGGTGCAGGTGAAGACCTATCTGATGTAAAACTTCCATAGTGACGGAAGTACTTAATTAAGAAGTAAAGTTACTCTTAAGTAAGTTTCAAATTGAAAGCCTCCCAAACGGGAGGCTTTTTTGTGCCTACTGTTTAAGGTCAATGAACCCGGTTCGTTCTATTCTTCATCGAATAGCAGAAATAATCGCAATTAACGGACGGTTCTTATTGTGCAAAGGCGAAGAATTGTGGATGATTAGCAACAATGATCTTTCTATCTTTGACAGGCGCTGTAAGCGACCATTTTCATTGGTACAAAAGATAACTTTCTCTGACAATACTAAATACATAGAGGTGCTATAGATGAGTGAAGCTGAGGCTCGTCCATCGAATTTCATTCGCCAAATTATCGATAAAGATTTAGCGGATGGTACACACAGTAGCGTGCATACTCGTTTCCCGCCGGAGCCAAATGGCTACCTGCACATTGGTCACGCTAAATCTATTTGCTTGAACTTTGGTATTGCTCAGGACTACCAGGGACAATGTAATCTTCGTTTCGATGATACAAACCCTGAAAAAGAAGACGTTGAATACGTTGAGTCAATTAAGAATGATGTAAGCTGGTTAGGCTTTGAATGGTCTGGTGATATTTGTTACTCATCAAACTACTTCGATACGCTTTACGCTTATGCTGTGGAATTAATTAATAAAGGCTTAGCGTACGTTGACGAGCTAAGTCCTGATCAAATCCGTGAGTACCGTGGCACGCTAAAAGAGCCAGGTAAAGCGAGCCCATACCGTGATCGCAGCCCTGAAGAGAACTTAGCGTTGTTCGAAAAAATGCGTGACGGTGGCTTTGAAGAAGGTAAAGTGTGTCTACGTGCTAAGATCGACATGAGCTCTTCATTCATGGTTATGCGCGATCCTGTTATCTACCGTGTTCGTTTTGCTCACCACCATCAAACTGCTGATAAGTGGTGCATTTACCCAATGTACGACTTTACTCACTGTATCTCTGATGCGCTAGAGGGCATTACGCACTCTATCTGTACGCTTGAATTCCAAGATAACCGTCGTTTGTATGACTGGGTTCTAGACAACATCACGATTGATTGCCAACCTCGTCAGTACGAGTTTAGTCGTCTGAATCTTGAATACACGGTAATGTCGAAGCGTAAGCTGAACCAACTTGTGGTTGAAAACCTAGTTGAAGGTTGGGACGATCCACGTATGCCAACTATTTCTGGTTTGCGTCGTCGTGGCTTCACTTCAAGCTCGATTCGTGAATTCTGTAAACGTATTGGTGTGACTAAGCAAGAGAACATGATTGAGTTCGGTTCACTTGAATCTTGTATCCGTGATGACCTGAACGAAAATGCACCCCGTGCAATGGCTGTTCTTGATCCGATCAAGGTCGTGATTGAAAACTACGACGCTGATACAGTAGAAACATTAACGGTAGCAAACCACCCGAACAAGCCAGAAATGGGTACTCGTGAAGTACCATTTACACGAGAAGTTTGGATTGAGCGTGATGACTTCCGTGAAGAAGCAAACAAAAAGTACAAGCGTTTGGTTCTAGGTAAAGAAGTTCGTCTACGTGGTGCTTACGTGATCAAAGCTGAACGTATCGAAAAAGATGCAGAAGGCAACATTACGACTATCTTCTGTTCTTACGACAATGAAACATTGGGTAAGAACCCTACAGATGGGCGTAAAGTGAAAGGCGTTATTCACTGGGTATCTGCTGATAAAGCGTTGCCTGCTGAGATTCGTTTATACGATCGTCTATTCACAGTGCCAAACCCTGCCGCTGCTGATGATTTCGCTGCAACGCTAAACCCTGAATCACTTGTTACGCTAAACGGTTTTGTTGAACCTAGCCTAGGAGAAGGTGTGGCAGAGCAAGCGTACCAGTTTGAACGTACAGGTTATTTCTGTGTAGATTCGAAAGACTCTAAAGCAGACGCGCTAGTATTCAACCGCACGGTTGGTCTACGTGACACTTGGGGTAAAACTGAGGCTTAATGGCTTTGTTTTTCTCTACTCTATTTTTCCAAGCTCTGTTTCTCGGAGCTTAGTTTCTCAAGAGACGCTTAATAAAAAACCGGCTTAGAGCCGGTTTTTTTGTGTCTGGGAAATAACCAAATTGTGGGCCAAGCTACTGTGATTCTTAATACAATATCAGCCCAAATAAAAAACGCCGACCTAAGCCAGCGTTCTGTGTTACTTCTTCGCTTTATGTGCGTCTGGGTTGCCTTTGCAATCCCCAGTGATGCTTTTACCATACAGATACAAACTGTGGTTAGTTAGCTGTACATTGTAGCGTTGAGCGATTTCTTTTTGTCTTTCTTCGATAAGATCATCAGAGAACTCGATAACTTCACCGCAGTCTAAACATACTAGGTGATCGTGGTGATGCTGTGTTGAAAGTTCGAATACAGACTTACCACCTTCAAAGTGGTGACGAGTTACAATGCCTGCATCATCGAATTGGTTTAGTACGCGATAAACGGTCGCAAGACCAATCTCTTCACCTAAGTCGATCAGCTTTTTATATAAATCTTCAGCACTAATATGTTGGCAGTCTGGTTGTTGTAATACTTCTAAAATTTTGAGCCGTGGGAGGGTCACTTTAAGACCAGCATCTTTTAGCGCTTGATTATTGTCTGACATATACTTTCCTGTTGATGATCTGCAGCAATTAACAGAATTCAATATTAATACCATTATAGTTTAGTCAGGCATAACAATAAACCACGAACTTCAAAGGGTTACTCACTGACATCACAATCTGTTTTGTAAATTGGAAGTATCTCACTTATAGTGGAGGTACGACCAGCCAGGTGGCGGTGTTTTTTGATATGAACATGGATTGTTGTTATGAATAAGCAACTCGCAAAAATATATAAACCTAATATTGTAAAATTTGCACTCAATATTTGGCCTCCCTTTTGGGGCTCGGGAATTCGAATAGCCCACATTAGCGCTGACTTTAGGGTTGTTAAGACTGTGCTCAAGTTGCGGTGGTGGAATAAGAACGCTAATCGGACTCAATATGGCGGCAGTATCTTTTCTCTTACCGATCCCGTTTACTCGTTAATGCTAATGGGGATTTTAGGTGAGCGATATTATGTTTGGGATAAAGAGGCGAGTATTAACTTTATCAAGCCTGGTCAATCCGACTTGTATGCAGACTTTGAGATAAGCCAAGGGCAACTTGAGGATATCTATCGTCAGACACAACTTGGTGAGAAGTGTTTCCCCGAATTTATCATCCACGTTAAAGATAAGCAGGGAAGTGTGGTTTCGGAAATTCAGCGAACTCTCTATGTGAGAAAGAAGCCACAATTTAGAGAGGATGACGAAGCATTAGAAGCTGAGTGTTGATTGATAAATATTGAATAGAAAAAAACCTCCTATAAGGAGGTTTTTTCATATCTACATAACGGTCATTAATTGTAACAATTAATGACCGCTAATGAATTAGTCTTCAAGCTCTGCTAGGCACATCTCTTCGTGGATTTGTTTAACCCAGTTAGATACACGCTCATCAGTCAGCTCAGGTTGACGGTCTTCATCGATACATAGACCAACGAACTGGCTGTCATCGCCTTCAACTAAACCTTTCGATGCTTCGAATTCGTAGCCTTCAGTTGACGTATGACCTAGGATAGTACCGCCTTTTGCTTCAACGATATCACGGATAGTACCCATAGCATCGCAGAAGTATTCTGCGTAATCTTCTTGGTCGCCACAACCAAAAATAGCAACAAGCTTAGTTGAGAAATCAATAGCTTCTAGCTCAGGGAAAAAGTCATCCCAATCACATTGTGCTTCGCCGTAGTACCACGTAGGGATACCAAGCAGCAGCAGATCGAAGTTATCGATATCTTCTTTGCTGCTTTTTGCAATGTCTTGAACTTGAACGAGCTGCTTGCCCAATTGCTTTTGAATCATCTTAGCAACAGCTTCAGTGTTACCTGTATCGCTACCAAAGAAGAGACCTACACTTGCCATAGAATCATTACCTTTCATTTTGTC
>NZ_JBFRSN010000497.1:0-4296 GCF_041473595.1 Vibrio sp. 10N.222.46.A1 | reverse complement strand
CAACCGAACTGTACATACCAAGTAACGCTTCAAGCGGCATATCAAGCGCTAATTTCGCAACGCCGATGTTACTTGATTTTTTAAGGATCAAGGCTAAATCAGCCTTGCCCACTTTAGAGGTATCACGTACTCGGCTACCTCCAATTTGCATGATGCCATTACCCGTATCAATAATAGATTTCGCATCAGCTGTACCATTTTCTAATGCGGCGAGCACCACAAAAGGTTTCACTGTTGAGCCGGGCTCCATAGCATCGGTCAGCACGCGGTTTCGCATTTTAAAGCTTTGTAAATCAGAGCGGTTGTTCGGGTTGTAAGACGGTGCATTGACCATGGCTAACACAGCGCCCGTTTTCACATCGAGTAATACTGCAGAGCCTGAGGTCGCTTTATGATCGGCCACCGCTTGCTTAATCGCTCGATAGGCTATCGCCTGCAATCGTTGATCGATGGTGAGTTCTAGTGGTTTGCCTTCTTCGCGTTCTTCTAACGCAATGTTTTCGACAACGCGTCCGTAGCGGTCTTTACGAATCGTTCGCTTGCCTGCTTCGCCCGTAAGCCATTTATCGTAACTGCGTTCAACCCCTTCCAGGCCGTGTCCATCAATTCCGGTCACACCGATAAGGTGTGCACTGACTTCACCAGCAGGGTAGTAACGTCGAGATTCCGCTTTTAGGCCCACACCCACCAGCTTAAGTTCACGGATATACTTAGCCATCGCAGGGCTAACTTGTCTTTGTAGATAAATAAATCGACGGGATTTATTGCTAGAGATCTTATCGATCATCGATTGTCGCTGTAGGCCAAGTACATCGGCTAACGCATACCAACGATCAATCTGGGCCATACCATTTTTATCGAAAATCGTTTTTGGGTCGGCCCATACAGCCTCAACGGGAACACTCACAGCAAGCGGCTCGCCATTGCGGTCAGAGATAATACCGCGAGCAGAAGGAATAGCCTTAACACGCACTGAGCGAAGATCGCCCTGACGAATTAAGTTATCGGGTTCAATGATTTGGATGTAAGCCACACGGCCAACGAGTGCAGCAAAGGCTAGAAACACGAAAGCAATAACAACGTTGAAACGCCATTTAATAAGAATTGGATCCGAATCCTTTTCGCTCTTCACTCGCTCTTTCGTTGATTCATTAACGGTTTTTGCGGGTGTTTTTTCCTTTTTACCGGTCATTTCAGTGTGATCACAACTTCTTTGTCGGAGTCTGGACGTTTCATGTCTAGCTCTCTTTTTGCCGATGCTTGAACGCGGCTGTGTTCTGCTAGCGCCGTCTCTTCAAGCATTAAATTTCGCCACTCATCATCAAGTTGTTCCCGCTCCACCAATGCCATGTCTTTTTGCGTAATCGCCTGACGTGATACATGTGTCGTAAGAACGACCCCCATCGCACTCGCAAAGATGCAGATAAGAAGCCCCAATGGGACTTTGCCCACGGAGATCAAATCAAAAAAGATTATCTTGGCTAAGTTGGGTTTGGAGGTCTTCATTGACTATAGCTTTTCTGCGATTCGTAGTACTGAACTACGCGAACGAGTATTCTCATCCACTTCATCTTTAGAAGGCTTAATTGCTTTACCAATTGGTTTCAGATCGGCACTGCCTAGCGCTTTGATCTGCTCTTCAGTTAGTGGCAAGCCATGTGGTACTTGCGGTCCTTGGCTCTCTTTACGGATAAAGCGCTTAACCATACGGTCTTCAAGCGAGTGGAAACTGATAACAGAGATACGACCTTGAGGAGCTAGAATGCTTGCCGCGCCTTTCAGTGCTGTATCGATCTCTTCTAGTTCACTGTTAATGTAGATACGGAATGCTTGGAAAGCACGTGTTGCTGGGTGTTTTTTCTCTTTGAAGCTTTTTGGAGCGACATCAGAGATAAGCTTAGCCAACTGGCCAGTGCGCGTTAGCGGTTCGTTCTCTTCATTCTCTTGATAAGCAATGATGCCTTTCGCGATACGACGAGCGTGTTTGTCTTCACCGAACTCACGAATAACCCATGTGATGTCATCAAGATCCGCTTCAACTAACCACTGAGAAACAGGAATCCCCGTTGTTGGGTCCATACGCATATCAAGCGGGCCATCTTTCATAAAGCTAAAGCCACGTTCAGCATCATCCAGCTGTGGTGAAGAGACACCTAAATCCAGCAATACGCCATCCACTTGACCGACTAAGTCATAACGCTCTGCATATTCAGCCATACCTGAGAACGGGCCGTGAATAATCGTAAAACGAGGGTCATCAATCTTTTGTGCTTCGGCAATCGCTTGTGGATCGCGGTCGATACTAAAGAGTCTTCCATTCTCGCCCAGTTTAGACAGGATTGTACGGCTGTGACCACCACGGCCAAAAGTACCATCGATATAGGTACCGTCAGGTTTGATCGCAAGTCCGTCAATAGATTCGTTAAGCAATACTGAAATATGTTTGAATGCTTCTGTCATAGTCTTCTCAGTGAATGGATTGAGCCATTAGTTCGGCAATAATATGTTCTATTAACGTTTTAGTTTACTGATTTCGCGCCGTATCTCCACCATATTGTGTATAGGCTTTGGGAATTTTTGACCCAAGCTCATATCAAGATGATGGATTCTAAGGAAATCTAAATAATTAACGTCAATATAAAGCAAAAAACCCATCACTACCGTTAAGTAATGATGGGTTCTTTATATAGGTGGAGTTGACACATACGCCGGGTTCTGTTCCGCTTGCGCGGCGGTAACCATTCGTCTAGGCCTGCAATCGCTCACAGGCTCAAGCAATCTACCCGCCCCCATACGCGAGCAGCGCAATGCGAGGGCCTATTTGATCTTGCTCCGGGTGGAGTTTACCTTGCTACGAACTGTTGCCAGTCGCACGGTGCGCTCTTACCGCACCCTTTCAGCCTTACCTGTGCCTCTTCCGAAGAAATGAGGCCATCGGCGGTCTTCTCTCTGCTGCACTTGTCGTGGGCTCGCGCCCCCCAGACGTTATCTGGCACCCTGCTCTATGGAGCCCGGACGTTCCTCCCCTCTACCAGTCTCCCGAAGGACTTCAACGTCAGTTTCCCGAAGGACCTCAACGTCAGTCTCCCGAAGGACATCAGCAAAGCAGCGATTACCCGTTCAACTCCGAGGGCGGATTGTATAGAGATTAGTGTGCAGTGTCTAGCGAGATCACAAATATGCTGCAAACCATTAAGCAAGTGAACGAATTTCACACAATCCAAGCACAAAAAAAGGAGCGACGGTATTACCATCACTCCTCATAAGCTTGTCAATACAGGTTAGCTACTCTATAAATAGGTACCTAGTCTATAAAGAGGTATCTAGTTGTCTAGATGCTCTAGGCCCCATTTGTATAAAGCGTTCTTTTTCAGGTTGTAGATTTCTGCCGTCATCGCCGCTGCTTTTTTAAGGGGCAGTTCTTTGGTTAGAATACCCAGCGTGCGAGTCGCTTCGTCTGGCAACTCTGTGCTCGCTTCTTCACGGTGACCGTGAATTAACAATACCATCTCACCGCGTTTACGGTTTGCGTCTTCTTCAATCCACTCAATAAGTTCACCAAGTGGCAGACCTTGGATGGTTTCGAAGGTTTTGGTTAGCTCACGCGCCAACACAACCTCACGATCTGGGCCTAAGATCTCTAGCATGTCTTGTAGAGAATCAGTAATACGGTGCGGAGATTCGTAGAAGATACACGTGCGTTCTGCTTTTGCGATCTCTAAGAACTTGTCTTTACGACCTTTGCTCTTTGGCGGTAAGAAACCTTCAAAGCTGAAACGATCAGACGGCAAACCAGACGCACTTAGTGCGGTAATCACAGCACAAGCACCAGGAAGTGGCACAACTCTCACACCCGCTTGACGACATTGTGAGACAAGATGGTAACCTGGATCACTGATTAAAGGAGTACCCGCATCAGAGACTAATGCGATAGACTGACCTTCTAATAACCTTTCGACTAGAACTTGTGCTTTAGTTTGTTCATTATGATCATGTAAAGCGAACGTTCTGGTTGATATATTGAAGTGAGCAAGCAGCTTACCCGTGTGGCGTGTGTCTTCGGCTGCAATAACATCGACACTTGATAAAATTTCAATTGCTCTTTGAGTGATATCTCCCAAATTTCCGATTGGGGTTGGCACAATATAGAGAGTTGGGCTCTCTGTGAGCAAGGTTTTGTTATCTGTCATTTGTTTACCATCACTTCAACGATTAATATAGATACAAATTTATACGGAATTTAAAGAACTCATGGCAACGATGAACCATAAGAGACTCAGTGTACCACGCTTACTC
>NZ_JBFRSN010000496.1:0-633 GCF_041473595.1 Vibrio sp. 10N.222.46.A1 | reverse complement strand
TTCAGGGTTTAGCTCTGGCAGCGTTGGTAGCTGGTCTTGAACCGTACCCAGGATCTCGACGCGTTTAATCGAATCGATACCAAGGTCTGCTTCCATGTCCATCGCTAGGTCGAGCATTTCTGCTGGGTAGCCAGTTTTATCGGCAACCACTTCCATCATTGTTGATTGAACATGAGCAGGATTTAGGTCATTGCTCGTGCTTTCTGTAGCAGGAGCTACTGTCGCTGCTTCCGAACTAGGAGCTAACTTGCTGTTCATGCCTTTAGTATTCATGTAAGCAACGATTTCACCCAGAGTACGGCACTCCGCTAGGTCTTCAGGGTTCAGCTCTGGCAGTGTTGGTAGCTGGTCTTGAACCGTACCAAGGATCTCAACACGTTTGATTGAGTCGATGCCAAGGTCTGCTTCCATGTCCATTGCTAGGTCTAGCATTTCTGTTGGGTAGCCCGTTTTATCAGCCACTACGCTCAGCATTGTGCTTTGAACTTGTTCTGCGTTTAAACCGTTTGATACTGCTTGCGCTGGTGCAGATGCTTGAGTTGCTACTGGAGCAGAAGCTGGAAGTTTGCTGTTCATGTACTCGACTATCTCGCCTAGAGTACGGCACTCAGCGAGGTCTTCAGGGTTTAGCTC
>NZ_JBFRSN010000495.1:0-1757 GCF_041473595.1 Vibrio sp. 10N.222.46.A1 | reverse complement strand
CATGCTAACCGAATATTAGTGTGATTAATCAGTCACTTTACTATAGGGGAAATAAAGTGACTGACTCATCCACTCTGTACTTATCATCTAGCTACAGAGAAAGCACCACGCCAGCGATCGCAGCGCTCATTAAGTTGGCAAGCACACCCGCACAAATCGCTTTGAAGCCATATTGTGAGATGAAAGAGCGACGCTCTGGAACTAAGCTACCCAAACCACCAATCAGAATCGCCATGGTAGAGATGTTAGCAAAACCACATAGTGCAAAAGTAACGATCGCTTTTGAGTGCTCACTCAGTGCATCTTTTACGTCCATTAACTGGATGAAAGCTACAAATTCGTTCACAACAATCTTATTACCGATCAGCGAACCTGCAACCACAGCTTCAGACCACGGTACACCGATCAGCCATGCAACGGGTGCGAACACATAACCTAGGATAAGTTCGAAGCTTAGGTTTACGCCAAACCAGCCACCAACAATACCTAACAAGCCATTCAGCATCGCAATCACACTGATAAAGGCTAGAAGTGTCGCACCCACCGCAACGGCAATACGAAGTCCAGACATAGCCCCATCTGCCATTGCCTCAACTACGTTTGTTGCTCGTGGAATCTCTACACCAGACTCAATATTTTCTTGAACATCCTCTGGGCTGCCTGGTACTAAGATTTTAGCCATCAATAGACCGGCTGGTGCCGACATAAATGCCGCAGCGATCAGATAGTTTAGGTCAACACCCAGCGATGCATAACCCACTAGCGTGCCGCCAGCAACAGAAGCCAAACCACATACCATCACAGCAAACAGTTGTGAGTCCGTCATATGTTTTAGGTAAGGCTTAACCACCAATGGCGCTTCGATCATGCCAACAAAAATGTTTGCCGTTGCAGATAGTGACTCCGCACGACCTGTGCCTAGAAACTTCTGCAAAGCACCGCCGATTATGTTGATCACCTTTGGCATAAAGCCGATGTGATACAAACCTGAAATCAATGCAGAGAAAAAGATAATGATGCCGAGAACGTTAATAGCGAAAACAAATCCGTTATTCGTTAGGCCACCGAATAGGAAGTTAATCCCCTCTTGACCGTAGTTGATCAAGCTAGACACCGCACCAGTAGCTGCATTCAGCGCTTCTTTACCCATTGGCACATAAAGAACCAATAGCGCGAATGAGATTTGCAGTAAGAAAGCCAAAGAGACAGTTCTTAGCGGGATATTTTTTCTGTCCGTAGATAGTAACCAAGCGGCTACTAAAATAGTGATAATTCCAAGTAGGGAAGCCATATGCGTCAACCTAAAAGTTGTAGGTAGGAAAGGCGACGCATTGTATAGAGGAAATCGTTTGCGGCAAGGTGCGGTTGTTAATGTGATGTTGGGATTATCAGCAACTTGCCCAAGGTTAGATTAAAGCATTGAATTTTAATGGATTAACTTGTTCAAAAAGCATACTTTTTCCATATGGAAATTATATTTATGAATTAGGAAACAATTAACGATGCAGCTCAACGCAAGTTTTGAGGTTTTTGTCCCAATACGTCGGCGAACCAACATGCTGTTTGATGAACTCAATCACTGCTGAAAGCTTCTTTGGCATGTTCTTTCGACTCGGATAGACGGCATAGAATGGCATCAACTGACTGGCTCTCCATTCTGGTAATACTTGGATTAACTTGCCTGTTCTAAACTCCTCTTTGACTAAATAAGTCGCCAAATAAGCAACACCCCACCCAGATACAGCTGCGTCTCGTAC
>NZ_JBFRSN010000494.1:1125-3656 GCF_041473595.1 Vibrio sp. 10N.222.46.A1 | reverse complement strand
ATATAAGCTTCAGCCGATAAGTACTTATAGATTAAGCATCTGACTGCATTGAGAGTAACCTATCAAGTCGTGTTATTGCTGTAAACCGAGTGAATATCAAAATGTGGGCTGAGAAAGAAGAATATGGGTAGGATTTCGAGGCCAATACAAGAAGATCCCAAAAGTGAAAGAAGAGCCAAAAACACCTTTAGTGTGTGCTTTTAGCTCTGAATATCTCGTTAATAGTCGCTCGTAATTAGCAGGATATTAACGGTTCAAGAAGTCGACCGCTTTGTCTGGGAAGTCAGTAAACACACCATCGACTTTGACTTGGTTGTAGAAGACATCCAACATGCCATCAAAGTTATCAGCATAAGCTGGGATTCTTCCCGGATCAGCACGGAACGTGTACGGGTGAACATCTAAGCCCGCGTCTTTTGCTGACTTCATTAACGGTTTAATAATAATGTTATCTTTGGTTGATGCATCGTCCACCAACATTGGCTTCCAAGGGCCTATTCCTTCCGCATAAGTCGCCACTTTTTCCATGCCACCAGCTTCAAACATCCAGTCGTAACTGTACGGCGTTACTTTGTCACCTTGATACGTCATGGTTTCATTCCAATCTGTATAGGCCATCAACTGAACGAGCTTAAGATCCATTTCCATCGCAGGCATGAGTTCATCATTGATGCGTTGGAGTTCATTGGCGTCAAAACACTGCAAATACACTTTGTCGTCTTTTGATAGGTAACCATATTGATGCAAGGTCGCAAGCACAGCTTTGGAGATGTCTTTGCCTTCGTGACGATGGAACCAAGGTGCTTTAATTTCAGGATAGATGCCCACGTCATAACCTAAGGTCTTATTTAAGCCTTGGATCAGTTCGATTTCTTCTGCAAATGTAGCGACACGGAAATCAGACTGCCACATTGGGAAGCGCGTTGGGTACCCTGCCACTCTGTTGCCTTGTTCATCTAAGTTAAAGCCTTCGGTCACCTTTAATGACTTGATCTCGGCAAGCGTAAAATCAATCGCATAGTAACGGCCATCTGCTCGTGCACGGTCTGGAAAGCGGTCAGCAACATCAGTGACGCGATCTAAGTAATGATCATGCAAAACCACCAATTGGTCGTCTTTAGTCATCACTACATCTTGTTCGATGTAGTCGGGTTTCATCGCATAAGCGAGCGCTTTAGCGGGTAATGTGTGTTCAGGTAAATAACCAGAAGCGCCGCGATGCGCAATCACTAAAGGATCGGCGAACGTATTTGCAGATAAACTTAGGGCTAATAAGGTCAGAGACAGTGACGTTGTTTTCATTATTGTTTCCCTTGATAAAACAGAAGCTGGATATACCTGCCTCTGTTGTTATTAGTATGGTGTGGTTCAGCTAATAAACTACTGAGTTAGCGCTTCTTTTTCTCGTTCGAGATCTTTTTGCTTATGGTGCGCACGCTCACCGAGGAAGGCGTAAAGCAGACAAATTATTGAAGCAACACAAGCTCCGACCAAAATCATGAAGCCGCCATCCCAGCCGTAATGGTCAACCATGAAACCAAGCACCGCATTGGCAGCAACTGCGCCACCTAAGTAACCAAACAATCCAGTAAGACCTGCCGCCGTACCTGCCGCTTTCTTTGGTGCAAGTTCAAGTGCATACAAGCCGATTAGCATTACTGGACCATAAATAAGGAAGCCAATCGCAATCAGTGCCAACATATCAACCGTTGGGTTACCCGCAGGGTTCAACCAATACACCAACACTGCGACAGTTACGAGAACCATAAACAGGATCCCTGCTGGAGCGCGTCGACCTTTGAATAATTTATCTGAAATCCAACCACACAATAACGTGCCAGGAATACCTGCCCACTCATACAGGAAGTAGGCCCAAGAGGATTTATCTACAGAGAAGTCTTTCGCTTCTTTTAAGTAAACCGGAGCCCAATCGAGTACGCCATAACGGATAAGGTAAACAAACGCATTAGCAATCGCGATTGACCACAACAGCTTGTTAGAGAAAACGTACTTAAAGAAGATCTCTTTCGCCGTCATTTCTTTCTCATGAGACGTATCGTAGTCGTCTGGGTAATCATCTTTGTGTTCTTCAATCGGTGGTAAGCCGCAAGATTGAGGTGTATCTCTTACAGTAAACCAAACAAAGACAGCAACGAGAGTGGCAAAAAATGCAGGAACATAAAAAGCGGTTCGCCAATCGTCGTTAAAAGCCCACAGCCCCAACAAGAACATTGGGCCAATCAAACCGCCACCCACGTTGTGAGCAACGTTCCATACCGATACGATCTCACCACGTTCTTTTCGTGACCACCAGTGAACCATGGTTCGCCCACAAGCTGGCCAGCCCATGCCTTGAAACCAACCATTCAAGAACAGCAGGATAAACATCGCAGTGATGCTGCCTGTCGCCCATGGCATGAAGCCGAAGCAGAACATGACCAATGCCGACATTAACAAGCCACCGCTGAGAAAGTATCGGGGGTTAGAACGGTCAGAAACACTGCCCATTAAGAACTTAGATAAGCCGTAAG
>NZ_JBFRSN010000494.1:0-390 GCF_041473595.1 Vibrio sp. 10N.222.46.A1 | reverse complement strand
ACTTAGATAAGCCGTAAGCGATAGATACCGCCGCTAATGCAACCCCTAGTTCTCCGCGGCTAAAACCTTGTTCAATGAGATAAGGCATCGCCAAACTAAAGTTTTTACGGACTAAGTAATACCCCGCATAGCCAACGAAGATGCCGAGAAACAGCTGCCATCGTAGTCGTGTGTAGGTGCTATCGATCTTATCTGATGACAAGCGATCGATATGCGCCATAGGTTTGAATATTCCAAACATAGGAACCTCATAATTATTGGGCGAAGGAAGAGTTTAAATGCTCGAACGAAAAAATTAGCGCTTATTCGAAATCAAGGGAATTGTATGTGCTTCAGGATTAATTTCTGTGATAGAGGTGGTTATTAACAAAAAATAACTTTAAATACAGC
>NZ_JBFRSN010000493.1:0-1354 GCF_041473595.1 Vibrio sp. 10N.222.46.A1 | reverse complement strand
GTCCGACATATGGACATCGATTTTATTCAAGGTGCGCGCCTTGATGATTCTTTACAAGTCATTACAAATATTTACGAGTTGAAGCGAGCTACCTTGGTCTTCTGTCAAGAGATCGTAAATCCTGATGGCAAAGCATTGTGTAAAGCAATGGTTAAGGTAGCATGTATCGACAATCAAAAAATGAAACCCAAAGCAATGCCAACATTTATTCTCACGGAGCTAACGAATAGTGACTGCTGAAATCTCAATCTTAGGCCTAATTTTAGAAGCTAGCTTACTAGTTAAGATGGTCATGCTAATTCTCATGGGCATGTCTGTTGTTTCTTGGGCGATGATCATCAAACGAAGCAAAGTATTATCTCAAGCTACTAAACAAACTGACGTGTTTGAAGATAAGTTCTGGTCTGGTGTTGATCTCGCTAAATTGTATCAAGAGAGTAATAAGCGCAAAGACGAACTCTCTGGTACTGAAGAGATTTTCTACGCCGGCTTCACAGAGTTTGCTCGCCTTCGAAAATCAAATGCAGCGTCTCCAGACTTCATCATGGAAGGCACTGGTCGTGCAATGCGTGTTGCGGTTGCTCGCGAAGTTGATGAACTGGAAACGAACTTACCTTTTTTGGCGACCGTCGGTTCTATCAGCCCATACATTGGCCTATTTGGTACGGTTTGGGGCATCATGCACTCATTCATCGCATTAGGTGAAGTGAAGCAAGCGACATTAGCAATGGTTGCTCCTGGTATTGCAGAAGCACTGATCGCGACAGCAATGGGCCTATTCGCGGCGATTCCAGCTGTGATGGCGTATAACCGTTTTAGCAGCCGAGTTGGTAAGCTAGAGCATAACTACGCGACTTTCTCTGAAGAGTTCCATAGCATTCTTCACCGTCAAGCGATGGCTGGCAGGGAATAATAGATGGCCGGATACCAACCTAAAAAACGCAAAATGACAGCTGAGATTAATGTTGTACCTTACATCGACGTTATGCTTGTTTTACTGATCATTTTTATGGTGACTTCACCGTTTGTTACTCAAGGCGTAGATGTTGAATTGCCTCAAGCTTCAACTGCCAAATCTGCACAAGATCTATTGGGTGACGACAACGCGAGTTTCATTATCGTTGAAGTGAACAAAGATGGTGAGCTTGGTTTGAGCGTTAATAACGAAGAGGTTCAGCGAGGCTTGTCTCTGGAAGATATTATCGTCCGAGTGAAGGCGGAACTGTCTCTGAACCCAAATTCTCCAGTGGCGGTTGGCGGTGATGCTGCAACGCCTTACGCTGAAGTGGTTATCTTACTTGATGAATTAAGCCGTGCAGGTGTGCCAAAGGTTGGCCTTTTAACGGATATAAGG
>NZ_JBFRSN010000492.1:0-4338 GCF_041473595.1 Vibrio sp. 10N.222.46.A1 | reverse complement strand
CCGTGCGTGTTCATTAACCGTGCGTGTTCATTAACCGTGACTGCTTCTTCCCACGTTATCGTGGCTCAGCTCTTTATTTAGAACCGCTTCCACATGACCTGGAGAACGTGTTGAGCCAGAAATCAGTCGATACATCGCAGGGATTACGAACAGAGTAACCAAAGTTGCAAAGCCCATACCGAAGAAGATAACCGTACCCACTGCTACTCGGCTTTCATAGCCTGCGCCCGTTGAAGTAATCAATGGGATTGCACCGGCTAGTGTGGTGAACGCCGTCATCAAGATTGGACGTAAACGTCGAGCCGAAGCATCAATGATCGCCTTTTCAAACTCAATGCCACGGTCACGAAGTTGGTTAGCAAACTCTACGATCAAGATACCGTTTTTGGTTACCATACCGATCAACATAATCATACCAATCTGGCTGTATACGTTGAGACCTTGACTCATCAACACCAAGCCTAAGAAGCCACCAAAGATGCCCATAGGTACGGTGAACATCACCACCAGCGGGTTAATGAAGCTCTCAAACTGCGCCGCAAGTACCAAGTACGCCACCAACATCGCTAACGCAAACACCACGAGGATACTCGATTGGTTTTCTTTAAAATCTTTAGACTCGCCTGAGTAGCTTACTGAAATATCACCCGGTAGCTGCTCAATCGCTTGTTCATCAAGGAAATCCAAAGCATCACCCAACGTGTAACCTTCCATTAGGTTCGCTTTGATGGTCACCGATTTCTGCTTGTTGTAGTGCGACAAACGAATCGAAGACGCTACTTCTTCAATATGCGTTAGAGTATCGAGTGTCACCAATTCACCAGACTGAGTTCGCATGTAGATTTGGCTTAAGTCATTGGCATTGTTAAAACTGTTTTCATCGCCACGCAGGTAAACGTCGTACTCTTCACCACGTTCAACGAACGTCGTTTCACTCTTACCGCCCAGCATGATTTCTAACGTATCTGAAATATCCGAAACACTCACACCTAGCTCGGCTGCACGTTGCTTATCTACGGTTACCAACAGCTCTGGTGTTTTCTCAGAGTAATCGATGTCCGCACCTTCCATCATTGGAGAATCTTCAGCGGCTTGCTTTAACAGTTCGCCCCATTTCTGAAGCTCAGAGTAATCAGAGCCACCAAGTACAAATTGCACAGGCTCACTCGAACCACCACGGAAGCCTGGCATGAACGGGAACACACGCACATCAGGAATACCCGCTAAAGACTTACGCACCTCACCCAAGGCTTGTTGTGCTGTCTCTTCACGTTCGTCCCAATCTTCCAGGATCATGATAACGAAGCCCGTTTGGTCGCCCGCATTACCACCAAATGCTGGCGATTGAATGCTGAATGACTTTAAGAATCCTTGACCAAGCAGCGGCATTAGGCGTTCTTCAACGATGTCCATGTTGGCAGACATACGGTTGTAACTAGTTGCGTCGGCACCACGAACAAACGCAAAAATAACACCACGGTCTTCTTGTGGCGTCAGTTGCGACGGCACTTTTTGCATCAAACCATAACTACCGCCCATACAAGCAATAATGATGATTGGAGCTGCCCAACGCCAGTTTAGAGCACGGCGCAATACCGATTTGTATCCAGCTTCTAACTTACCAAACACACGTTCAACAAATTGATTGAAGCGATTAGGTTTCACGTTCGCTTTTAAAATCTTGCTGCCCAGAACCGGCGTCAAGGTTAATGCTATGACAGATGAGAAGATCACCGACATCGCCAACAATACCGAGAACTCAGTAAACAGAAGACCTACCATACCGTCCATAAACGAGATTGGTAGGAACACCATGACCAGTACTAGCGTGGTTGCGATTACCGCAAAGCCTACTTCACGTGTCCCTTTATAAGCCGCAAGCAATGGTGATTCACCACGTTCAATGTGGTGGAAAATATTCTCAACCACCACAATCGCATCATCGACCACCAAACCGATAGACAGGATAAGTGCCATCAAGGTGATGAGGTTGATAGAGAAGCCAAAGTAGTACGCCGCAATAAACGACGAGATTAGCGATACAGGAACGGTCACGGCTGGAATCAGCGTTGCACGCGCTTGGCCAATGAAGACGTAAAGCACGAGGATAACCAAACCACCCGTAATAAAGAGTGTGCTGTAAACCTCTGAGATCGAACGGTCGATAAAGACCGTGGAGTCATAATCAATCGCCAAGCGAGTTCCGTCAGGCAAGAACTTTTGAATCGCTTCGACTTCTTTATGGACTAAGTCAGCCACCTCAAGTGGGTTGGCATCAGACTGAGGCACAATGCCCATACTGACGTTAACAACGCCGTCACTCTTAAAGGTCGAGTTCTCGTTTTCTGCGCCAATGTAAACATCAGCTACATCTTTCAAGTAGATAGGTGTGTTATCAGAGGCACGTTTCACCACTAAGTATTCGAAATCTTTGGCTTCAGTATATGAACGAGCAGTACGAACCGACATCACAATCGCATCGTTACGCACTTCGCCACCCGGGCTTTCAATGTTCTCGTTACGTAGGGCTTGTGTAATATCAGAGGCGGTAACACCACGACCCGCCATTAACGCAGGTTTCAGCTTCACGTACATGACTTTGTACAAACCGCCAGAAATATCCACCGAGCTCACACCAGAGATCAAACTAAAGCGGTCAATCAACACACGTTCGGTGTAATCGGTTAACTGCGTTCGATCCATCTCAGTTGAGCTTAAATTGATGTAAACCGACGCTTCACCACTACCATTGTTCTTATAAACAATCGGGTCATCGGCTTCATCTGGCAACGAACGCTGAGCACGCGCTACCGCATCACGCACATCACTGACACCGGTATTGAGGTCATAACCAAGTTCAAAGGTGATGGTGATTCGTGACGATCCGTTTCGTGTCGTAGATTCGATTTCATCGATACCACTGATGCCGGATAACTGATCTTCAAGGTTGGAGGTAATTTGGCTTTCAATGATGGTGGCAGATGCACCTTCATAACGAGTACTGATCGATACCACCGGGCTTTCAATATCGGGCATTTCACGAACTGCGAGCTTATTGAAAGAGACAATACCAAACACAACCAAAAGCAGGCTCAATACAACAGCCGCTACTGGTCTCTTCACAGAAACATCAGATAACAACATTAGTTAGCACCTTCTTGTGCTGCTGTATTTCCATCAAGTTTAGCAGGGCGATTGACGGCAAGCTCTTGAACCAAAACACCGTCACGCATGTTCACGATACCTTGCACTACGATCTTCTGACCAATCTCGATGCCTTTTTCGATCACGACTTCGTTATCAAGACGAGCCCCGAGGAATACTTCGGTACGAGTCGCTTTGTTATCTTCGCCAATAACATAAACGAAACGCTTAGTGCCTGAATACTCAAGCGCTTGAACTGGAATTATTGGGGCTTCTACTGGTGGGAAGTCCATATCAGCCGCCACTAACATGCCCGGTTTTAGGTAATCATTGTTGTTATCGAAGTGGATTCGAACTCGAAGGTTCAAAGTTTCGGCGTTAATGCGAGAATCAATACCCACCACAGTACCCGTGAACTGAGTATCGCCCCACGCACTGGTGCGAGCCGTTACTGTCATACCTTTAGACAGTTTAGAAAGGTAGCGCTCTGGAATCTGAAGATCTAACTGCATCACAGACAAGTCATCTAACGTCACGAGCTCTGTACCCGATGTCACCATTTTGCCGCGGCTAAAGTCTATAAAACCGACCGTACCAGAGAAAGGTGCACTGATATGTAGATCTTTCAGGTTAGCGTTAGCGGCAGCTAGGCGAGCATTAGCGATCTCTACGTTAGTTTTCTGAGCGTCAATTTCAGTTTGAGTGATCGCGTTACGTTTCACTAGTCGTTGAAATTCCGCAAGCTTACGCTTTTCATCTTTTAAATATGCTTGTGCTTCTGCAACTGCTGCTTTTGCTTTGTCGTCATCGAGTTGAACCAACATCTGCCCTTTGGTGACATCTTGATTGGCTTTGATGTTAATAGAGTTCACTCTGCCAGCCACTTCAGAAGTGATCATTACAGATTGCTCGGCTTCCAACTTACCGACCAAAGAAAGAGACTGGCTAACTTTGTGAATATCAACTTGCTCGGTAACAACAGTGACCGTGCTAGGGCCCATACGTTTAGCTAGTGCGGCTGGAGACGCCATAATGATAGACAAGCTAAGCAGGGTTAAAACAGTTTTATGCTTCATAATAATGGTCTGCAAGTAAGGTTTATACCAATCACAGTAGGTAAGTGGTCAGAAATAGCGCAGGGAAAAGACTTGAGAACAAGGCAGCTCTTTTCAACAGATAGTTTCGATAAGTAGT
>NZ_JBFRSN010000491.1:0-7764 GCF_041473595.1 Vibrio sp. 10N.222.46.A1 | reverse complement strand
CTCTAGAACTACTTCAACTTGGAAATATAACAAGAGCATCAAAGAACAATTAAATCGTACTTATGTCGACTGGAATGAGCATACTTTTGGAAAAGGCGATGACTTTGGATTATCGACAGTCGTTAATGTTAAAAGTCATTTAAATAGTTTAGATACTGAAAATATCAAAACAAACATTATGGGTAGATATAAAGATTACTCTAGTAATGAATTAGGTGACGCATCTAAGGTCATACGGTCAAAGATAGTTAATGATCAGAGTAAAGAAATCACCTATTGGAAAACACTCTTTCGTGCATCTCCGACGACATATTCACGAAGAATAACATCGTCAGATCAAACTTCTGTATACGAAAAAAGTACTGACGGAACTAATTGGGTAGTATCGAGTAAACCGTAGTCGTTAAGTATGTATATAATTGATGGGGTGGGTTGCTTAAATGTCACGCCCCATTCACTTCTATTAAAAAATATCTTCCTATGCCCACTAGAACCTCACTTTCAGCTGCTAACTCTGAAATAAGTAGTGACGTACCGTTTACTCAGAGATTTGGGTACTCGAATTTCAATCGTAGGCAAGGCTTTCGAAATAACCATTGGGAGTACTCGTATGGATGTATTTTTGCATTTACTTCAAACAAGTGATGCTAGGGCGCTCTTGGAATTTGAAGTAGACAATAGAGATTGGTTCGAGATGTCTGTACCACCACGGGAAGAAAGTTTTTATTCACTTTCAGGTGTAGAGAAGCAGATTGCTAGTTTTTTAGCGGAATATGAAAGTGATGAGATGATTCCTATGTTGATAAAAGATGAACAAGGGATTATCTGCGGTAGGATTAATGTACGTGACATCGACGAACACGGAGAACGAGGAGAGCTAGGCTATCGAGTGGGTCACTCCTTTAGTTCTAAAGGCATTGCGTCTAACGCGGTGAGGAAGTTACTTATCTATTTGGCGGAGCACTCTTCCCTTAAATATGTGGATGCCTATGCGTTAGGGGGTAATGTTGGTTCCAACAAGATTTTATCCAAGGCCGGTTTTGGCTTAGTTGAGCGTGTAGAGAATTACGCGTTATTCAAAGGGCAAAATCAAGACGCTAATTATTATCGTAAGGTATTAGCTGAGTAGGTGAGTATCAGTGCCTTATTCATTAGAAGCTGGCAGCGTCCTTCTAGCCAGCTTATGGTTTTATGTTACTTAAAATAGATCTTTAGGTTTACGGCCACTTATTAGATTTACATTTACTTCTGAGGCTTGTTACGTTCGATTACGCTAATAGCGATAGCCAAAAACAGAATATCTTTCACTAGGAAGAAGTTAGTGACTAAGATGCCATCCGATACTTTCCAAACGTTTGGCGTGGTGACTAGAAAGCTCAGTGTCACAACAAAGATAGCCGCTGCTGCAATACCTGAATAGAAAGCAATTGTCGGTTTCTTAAATCCAACGAGCAGTCCAATCGCAACAACGATTTCCGCGCCACCCACCATGTTAGAGACAGCTTGTACTGAGAACAGTTTGTAAAGCCAGTTCATTGCTGGGTGGTTTGCAATTAAAGGCTCAATTAGCATCGCTTCAGTTGGCGTAAACTTGTAAATACCAATCCAAGCTAACACTAATGCTACACCAATCACGCCTAGGCTGTATCCGACGTTACTCTGTTTTAAATCATAGGTTTGAACATGCATAAAAGTACTCCATTTAATAAAATCTCTGAATATGACCGCAAGAGTTCAGATTAAATTTCGCGTTGAGAGTAATACTTAATATATTTATCTAGAAACTCAATAGATGGTGATTTATTGTTTTGATATTAATGCGTAGGCTAGTGATGTTGAACACCAAAGTCATAGGTTGGCGATAGTGCTGTTTAGCCGGTACTACGAGCTTTCTAATTTTTGTTTTCAATGTTAGGAATTTGGATTAGATTACGCTGATGTGCACCCTAATTATAAGAAGAGTATAACCAGTGAAAATTCATAGAATTAACCCGACCAAGCGTTGGTCTGATGTGACTGTGTTTAACGGTATTGCAAGCTTTGTTGAAGTACCAGAGACGGATACAACGGCAGGAATTAAGAGTCAGGTTCAGCAAATCTTCGAACAAGCTGAAGAAATGATGAGTTTGGTAGACAGCGATAAATCTCGTGTATTGTCAGTGACTATTTACCTAACGGATTTCGCTAACTTTGATGCACTCAATGAAGTGTGGGAAGAGTGGTTCCCTGAAGGCTGCGCGCCAAGCCGTGCGTGCGTGAAAGCAGAACTCGCTAACCCTGAACTATTGGTTGAGATGTCATTCATGGTTGCTGCTGGTGAAAAGTTTCAATAAGCCGAAATCTCGGTAGATACAAGCGCTAGTAGACATAACTATTAATAAAGTCGACAGCGAACAGATAAAAAAACCACTCAGGTGAATCACTTGAGTGGCTTTTTAGTGTTCTACGCTATCCGAAACTAAATCGGATTAGGTATTAAGCGAGGCCTTGATCTCTTGCCATCTGCTTCGCGATCTTCGGTGCATGCCATAGACATGGCAGCAAGATAAACGAAACAGGAACGGCAGTGATCACAATGAACGACTGCAGAGCTGAGATGCCGCCAGAGCCCATTGAGATAAGCGCGATAGCCACTGCCCCCATAATGACGCCCCAGAATGTTCTAACTGCTGAGTTAGGTTCTGTTGTGCCAGTCATTACTACACTGATGGTGTAGGTCATTGAGTCACCTGTGGTCACGATGAACGTGGTCGTCAGGATAAGGAACAGGATTGCAATCAGAGTCGGGAACGGTAGTTGCGAAGTAATAGCTAGTAGTACAGCTGGAAGGTTGAAACCTTCGAATGCGCTAGATATTACGCCTGGGTTCTCTAATTCAAACGCTAAGCCACTACCACCAACAATGCTGAACCAAAAACAAGTCACAAGCGGTGCAACGATGCTGATAGAAACGATCATTTGGCGAATAGTTCGGCCACGTGAGATACGAGCAATGAAGATCGCCATCATTGGGCCATAACCTAAGAACCAACCCCAGAAGAATACAGTCCAGCCACCTAGCCACGCAGTATCTTGGCGGTATAGCGCCATTGGGATAAAGTTGTCGACCATTTCACCGATGCCTTGTAGGTAACCATCAATGATAAAGCTGGTTGGGCCAACAAGGAGAATGTAAACGATTAGGCACACCGATAAGATGATGTTGTAACGGCTTACCAGTTGGATGCCTTTACTTAGACCACTTAATGCCGACAGCGTATACATTGCAATAGCGAATAGAATAACGACACTTTGGGTAGCAAAGCTATCAGAAATCCCAAACAGCTCGCTCAACGCATAGCTGATCTGTAGGCCAAGGAAGCCGATAGGGCCGATTGTACCTGCGGCTACTGCCACAATGCTGCACGCATCAACGACGTTACCAATCCAACTGTTGATTGCCTTGTCGCCCAGTACTGGGTAAAGCAGGGTGCGTGGCTTAAGAGGAAGGCCTTTTTCGTAGTGCAAGTACATAAGCACAATCGAAGAGAGACCACCTAAGATAGCCCATGCAAGGAAACCCCAGTGCATGAAAGATTGTGATAGTGCATTGAATGCCATCGCTTGAGGGTCTGCATTGCCATACAGCGGTGGAGCTGAAACAAAGTGAGCAATTGGCTCTGCAGCTGCCCAGAACACGCCACCACCCGCAAGGAGTGTACATAGGACGATAGACATCCATTTAAACGTGGTCATTTCTGGTAGGGCAAGCTTCCCTAAACGAACATGGCCTGTGCGACTTAGTGCAAGCACTAAACCGATAATGAAATTGAGTAGTAGTAGGACTTGCCAGAAAGCACCGAACCATTTAGTTGAGTAACTAAAGCCGATGTTGACAAGTTCGGACAATACGGAGGTGTTGGTGAAAGCAAGGATGACAAAGAGGGTCAGGAAACTGCCACTCAGCCAAAAGACTGGGTTTCCGAGTTCCAGTTTTTCACCCAAAGATTGAGCTCTATTGAAATCGATAGAAGTAGATTCTGCGTTGATGTTTTCGTTGGCGACTTGCGTCAAGTTGGACATTATTTCTTCGCTATATTTGGCTCTTTCAAGCCTATGTATTTCTCCCACATTCGGATAAAAATGTGAGGCTCGTCAAAAAAGCCGCTGATACTAACATATTTGTTATCCAAAAGTGGGCAATTTCATAAAATAATCTCAAATCGCCCCTAATTCCCTACTTTTTGGTTAGTTTTGATACGAATTCTCATCGAATCTAAATCATATTTCTAAATTTTGAGACACTATTTTTTTAGCTTTGCGAAATAAATTAATATTAGTTGTTGGTGCAAAATAAGTGTCGAGTCATTGCATGCTATAAACAAATTAATGCGAGTCATTTTATAAATAAGGAATATTTTAGGTGTTTAATTGGCACTGTTACCTACAGTTGTTTTGCGAAGGAATTTAAGTGGCAAAAAAAGTGTCATTTACTTTAAATATCTTAAAACAACAACTTAAGGGACTGCAAACATGCACCTAAATCAAGGAAGAGTGGCCAAAAAGGTTTTTACACTCAGTACTCTCACTGCGTCATGCTTAATGGCTTTCAATAGCTATGCGGCTGTGGATTGCTCAACGTTAGAAGCGTGGGATCCTGCCACGGTTTACACCGGCGGCGATCAAGTTTCACATGACGGTAGTGCTTACAAAGCCAATTATTGGAATCAAAATAACAACCCAAACCAATTCGAAGGTGACCATGCACAATGGAAGAAGGTTGATGTGTGTAGCGGTGGTGGTACGCCCAATGAAGTGCCAACGGCTTCGTTAACGACTCCATCAGCCTCTGACATAATCACTGAAGGCGATAACGTGGTGTTGAGTGCAACGGCGCTAGATTCTGACGGCAGTGTTACCTCGGTTGAATTCTTCATTGATGGAACTTCAGTTGCGGTTGTAACAGCTGCACCTTTCGAAGCGGCTTGGGCTGCAACGTCTGGTAGCCATCAGGTTTCGGTTGTTGCTACAGACAATGAAGGCGCGGCTAGCTTAGCGAGCGCGGTCTCTATTTCTGTCGATTCAGTTACACCTGGAAATGAAGCGCCGACAGTATCGGTTGCGCTTTCTGCATCTTCGGTTGATGTTGGTGGTGTGGTAACGCTTACCGCAACGGCAACAGACAGCGATGGTACGGTTGATAAGGTCGATTTTTATGTGGCAGGTTCTTTAGTCGGAACGGCTGCGACAAGCCCATACACGCTTAACTACACAACCACTCAAGCGGGTTCTTTAGCGGTTTACGCAAAAGCGACTGACAATCAAGGCGCAACGACAGATTCAGCGCTGGCTTCTTTGACGGTGAATGGCGTACCAACGGTGAGCACTTGTCGACCTGATGGCTTGTATCAAACTCAAGGTGTCGATGTTCCTTATTGTACGATTTACGATGATGAAGGCCGTGAGAAAATGGGCGCGGATCACCCACGTCGTGTCATTGGTTACTTCACCAGCTGGCGTGCAGGGGATGACCCACAAGCTGCTTACCTAGTAAATGACATTCCTTGGGAACAACTCACACACATTAACTACGCTTTCGTGAGCATCGGCTCAGATGGCAAAGTAAACGTGGGTGATGTGAACGATCCGAACAACGCAGCGGTTGGTAAAGAGTGGCCGGGCGTGGAAGTTGACCCAGCATTAGGCTTCAAAGGTCACTTCGGTGCATTAGCGACAGCGAAGAAAAAACACGATGTTAAGACTTTAATCTCAATCGGTGGTTGGGCGGAGACCGGTGGCCACTTCGCCACTGATGGTAGCCGAGTGGCTGATGGTGGTTTCTATACCATGACGACCAATGCTGACGGTTCTATTAACCATCAAGGTATCGAAACATTCGCAACTTCAGCGGTTGAAATGCTTCGTAAATACCAGTTCGATGGTCTAGATATCGATTACGAATACCCGACGTCAATGGCGGGCGCAGGTAATCCGTACGATAAAGACTTTATGGAACCACGTCGTCAATACCTATGGGCTTCTTACCAAGTGTTGATGAAAGTGTTGCGTGAGAAGCTTGATGCAGCCTCTTCGCAAGATGGCAATCACTACATGTTAACGATCGCGGCGCCTTCTTCGGGTTACCTACTGCGTGGTATGGAAACATTCGATGTAACCAAATATCTCGATTACGTAAATATCATGTCTTATGACCTTCACGGTGCGTGGAACGATCACGTAGGCCATAACGCTGCGTTGTTTGATACAGGTAAAGATTCAGAGTTAGCACAGTGGAACGTATACGGCACAGCGGCTTACGGCGGTATCGGTTACCTGAATACGGATTGGGCCTACCACTACTTCCGTGGTTCTATGCCAGCAGGTCGTATTAACATCGGTGTGCCTTACTACACACGTGGTTGGCAAGGTGTAACTGGTGGTGAGAATGGTCTTTGGGGCCGAGCAGCACTGCCAAACCAAGCTGAATGTTCAGCAGGTACTGGTGAAGGCGAGAAGAACAACTGTGGCCATGGCGCAATTGGTATCGATAACATGTGGCACGATACTGATCCGAAAGGCAACGAAATGGGTGCAGGTTCAAACCCAATGTGGCATGCGAAGAACTTAGAGAAAGGCATTTGGGGTTCTTATGCAGCAGCTTACAAGCTTGATCCTGTTAACGATCCTTCAGATGTTCTAATGGGGACTTACACGCGTAACTATGACAGCGTGGCTGTTGCTCCTTGGTTGTGGAACGCAGAGAAGGGCGTATTCCTTTCAACGGAAGATAAAGATTCTATCGATGTGAAAGCCGATTACGTTATCGACAAAGAAATCGGTGGCATCATGTTCTGGGAACTAGCAGGGGATTACAACTGTTACGTACTCGATGCGAACGGTAACCGAACTTCAATCGATACAACCGAACAGGCGTGTAATAGCGGAAACGGTGAGTTCCATATGGGTAACACTATGACGAAAGCTATCTACGATAAGTTTAAGTCAGCTACTCCATATGGAAACAAGGTTGCAACGGGTGCTATCCCAACGGAAGCATTAGATATTACTGTTTCTGTAGGTGGCTTCAAAGTCGGTGATCAAAACTATCCAATTAACCCTAAGATCACGTTTACAAACAATACAGGTCAAGCGCTTCCTGGTGGTACTGAGTTCCAGTTCGATATCCCAGTGTCTGCACCTGATAACGCAAAAGATCAATCGGGCGGTGGTTTGTCTGTGATTGCTTCTGGTCACACTCGTGCCAATAATATTGGTGGTCTAGATGGTCCGATGCACAGAGTAGCGTTTACATTACCTGCATGGAAAGAGCTTCCTGCTGGTGGTGTGTATGAACTCGATATGGTTTATTACTTGCCAATTTCTGGCCCTGCAAACTATACAGTGAATGTGAATAGTGTCGATTATGCATTTAGCTTTGAGCAGCCGGATCTACCACTGGGTGATATCAGTACTGGTGGCGGTAATCCTGGTGATGGCGGTACCAACCCAGGTACATGCGATACTGCGGGTTTAGCTGTATATCCCGACTTACCTCAGAAAGATTGGGCGGGTAACCCAAGCCACGCAAACACGGGCGACCAAGTGGTTCATAACGGTAGTGTTTACCAAGCAAACTGGTGGACAAGTGCCGAGCCGGGTAGTGACGGCAGTTGGACCAAAGTGTGCTCTTAATTTAAGGCTAAGCAATGTATTTATAGACAATAGAGCGTAGTAATAGGTAATAAATGCGAATGCTTTTAAGTCGATTTATCAGGGCTTTAGTAT
>NZ_JBFRSN010000490.1:0-883 GCF_041473595.1 Vibrio sp. 10N.222.46.A1 | reverse complement strand
TAGCTGCACTAAGCCAATACTCTGTTTCGCTGCGTCTTGTAAGGCTAAGCCACTGTTACATTTAATGCGTCCATTAACCCGAACTGAGCGAGGTCGCCCATTTTCTTTAAAACGCCAATGCTCAAAGCCGCCGACTAAACATTGATGATTGCTCAACTCAGAGAGTGTATGCGGTTCACCGTAACGTTCAATGTATTCAGGGCTGGCGCACACGTAGAGTTGGCGTTGAGACAGCTTCTTTGCCACAAGACTCGAATCTTCTAAGCGACCAAGACGAATAGCGACATCGACACCCGAATCAATAAGGTCGAGCTTTTGATTGGTCAACATCAGCTCAAGTTCGACTTGTGGGTGGAGCTTTAAGAACTGATGAAGTATCGGGGCGAGTTGACGCTCACCATAAGTCACAGGTGCTGTTACTTTCAGCAAACCTTTCGGCGTGGATTGCATCTGCGTGACGGCTAACTCAGCAATTTCTAAACCCTCGACCAACAACTTACATTGCTGATAATAGAGTTGCCCAGCCTCTGTTAGAGAAACCTTACGAGTCGTTCGATTGAGTAGTTTTACTGCGAGGCGTTCCTCGAGATTTGCCACTCTACGACTGATTTGAGCCACTGACGTAGCGAGTTTCTGTGCGGCACCAGTAAAGCTTTCGCGCTCTGCCACTGCAACAAACTCACTTACCCCTTCCCAATTGGCCATGCCTCTACCCTATTTTGAACTATGGTTACCCATACAGTGTATTGAAGATATAGATCAGTGTCACCTAGCTTAATATACGCCGTGCACATACAAAGGCCTTCATTGAAGCTAATATCGCATTCCCCACAAGGCTCCTATCGACCTAATCTACAAAGTTTGAACCGACCTTGTATTACAA
>NZ_JBFRSN010000489.1:0-6247 GCF_041473595.1 Vibrio sp. 10N.222.46.A1 | reverse complement strand
GTTGTGGATTAACCATTTGTAACTAATCAATCAACACCAACGAATCTAGAATGCCTTTGCCGCTGTGGATTCCACCTTCGTTTTCGCTGGCGGGTTTGCTGCGGATTAAGTAACCCGCGTAACCTTCCAGTTCGGTCACTGGCTTACCTTGGTAGTAAGCGGTAAATAGGCCGACTTCGCTGACTAAATCTGTCACTAGCGTTTGTTGAGTGTCACGCACTGCAATGGTTGGTACGTCGCGTTGGTGTGGATACAAGCGCTGCATCAATGCCCACGCATCGTACTCTTCTGGTTTAAGCTGGCTCAGTTGTTCGCTGATGTCGTCACCAAATACACAATGGCCACCGCCCTCACCTTGGTTTTTCAGCACCCACTCTTGCTTGTTAGCTTGTGTGTTAAACCATTCAATCGAGTCACTGGTGATTGGCTTCATATCTGCTAAAACACTCTTCACCAATTCCGCATCTTCTAGCGTTAAACCCCAACGTGCGTATTCAGATGCTGGCATCATGGTCAGCAGCATTTGCATGGTTTTACTGGTCGCTAATTGTTGATTGATGGTCGCGTTCATTGCGACATGGTGTTGTTCCATAAACACGCGCGTTTGGCTTAGTGTATGACAACAAACCGATTCGTTGAGTTCTGGAGCCCAGTAGTCTGAATACTGATAGCCAGCTCTTAAATACACCACATCGACAGCGCCGACATCTTGCAGTAACAAACGTTGGTTATCACCCGATGAAAGCTGACAGCTCAATTGCTCAAAGGTACGACGAACCGTACGTACACCCTGCTTTTGCAGTTCAATTTCGAGTAGGTGTTGGTCGTAAACATTGTCTTCATTCTTTTGTACTACCATCAAGAATGTTGGCTTATCTGAATCATTAAAGTCAGCTCGCACTTTTCTTGCTGAAGTCGCTATACCATAAGCCAACTGCGTTAAGCCTTGGTTTTCAGCAGGAGTTGCAGATTTATCTTCAAGCCAGCTCTGATAAGTCTCAGGCCATTGATTTTGCATGTAATCATGGAACTCTGTGGCCTTTTGCCCAAACGGAGCCATACCTGCAGCAATGCCATTAAACTCGATCACTTTCGCGCCATGTTGGCGATCATCCATGAAGTCAGTACGCATTAATAACAGCGGTTGGCGAGCAGGATAAAGTCGATGAGACACCTCGCCATGCGCTTGTTGATGCAGCTCCATCAAGCGGCCAAAAAACGGATCAGCTTTGGCCATATCACTCAGTGATGACTGCAAGAAATCATGATCTTCGGAAACATTGCTGATTAACTTGGTGATCAGCGGTGTTACCTTCAACAAGTGTTCAAAAACCTCGCGCTCCATAGTCATAGGAGCAATGCTGAAAGGACAATGCCTAGCAGTATTATCTGACTGGCGAAACGCAACACCGTGCATGATCGCCCACTCACACGCGTCTTCAATAATTTGTTGTGGTAACCGTGGAATTGTCATCTCTCATCTTCCAAATAAAAATAGCACCCAGAATAAGACGAAGCTTAATTCCAAAAGACGAAATAAAACTGGATTTTTTATCAAACAACTACGTTTGTTTTATCTTTCAAAAGCTTGAATAGATTATACATCTCAACTATCGAGTCTGCTCGATGATCAGATCGCGCAACCATTTATGGCTAGGTTCTGAATCGAAGTATTTGTGCCATAGAAGGAACAAGCCTCCCGGCACCAAATCAACCGGGACAGGCTTCATCACCAACTCTCCACTATCAATGTAATCGCGTACCGAGTTGTATGGGTAACACATAAGTAAATCACTCTGCTTACACAGCTTAATGGCACTGGTGATGTCTGAAACATTCGCGGCTTTGTTGATTTCAAGCTGCTTTGAGTTAAGCACTTCCATCAATAACCAGTCACCCGCTCCACCCGTCACCAACTGTATGTGTCGATACTTCAAGAAAGTGTCGAGGTTCCACTCTTCCAGCAAGGCTGGGTGGTCATTTCGCATCAAACACACCGAGTAATCCAAGCACAGTTCCACGTAATCCAACTCGTCAGGGATACACTGCACGTGGGTAGAAGCGCGTTCATCCAATTCGAAAATACCAATGCCAAAATCCACCTCACGTTTGAGTAAGCGCTTGAAGCTGTCGCTGCTCCACGTCGAACTGTTGATGGTAATGTGCGGCGCATCGGCAAGTGCTGTCGGCATAAAATGCGGATAGATCGCTGTGTAGGCGGTTTCAACAAGGTCTATAGTGAAGGTACGCTCACTGTCTTTAGGATCGAAAACTTCGGGAACGGTCAGCTTTTCGATTTGCAGTAGAATTTGGTGGATCTTAGGCGCTAACGCGAGTGCTTTGGGTGTGGGAAATAGCCCTTTAGATTCTCGCTCAAACAGCGGATCATCAAACAAAGCTCTGAGTTTGGTGAGCTGTTTACTTACCGCAGATTGACTCAAAAAGAGTCGCTCTGCGGTTTTGCTCACGCTTCGCTCTTCAATGAGAACGTGCAGGCAAAGCAGCAAATTCATATCGCATTTAAGTAAGCTTTTAACATCTACCATGATATTCCCTAAATTCAGGTTAATGATGATTAATTGTCACTTTAAATCATATCATTGTCTTGGTAAATTTAGCGCATGTGAGTTAAAACACTCAAAGAATAATAGAATTAAGGAATACTCATGGATTTTCTAGCACTACCAAAGATTGATTTACACTGCCACCTAGACGGAAGTGTTCGCCCAGACACGATTATTGACCTAGCAAAACAGTACAATATCGAACTACCTGAAGATCGCGACGCGGTTGTTCAATCTCTAACGGTGCCAGAAGATTGCAAAAACCTAGATGAGTACCTGGCTTGTTTCAGCCTGCCACTGCAAGTAATGCAGACTGAAGAAGCGATTGAACGTATCTCTTTTGAGCTTTACGAAGACGCTGCACTAGAAAACGTTAAATACCTAGAAGTTCGCTTCGCACCAATCCTGCACGTAAATAAAGGTCTGTCTCTTGATACGATCATTGCAAGTGCAGTAAAAGGCATGAAGCGCGCTGAAGAGAAATACGACATCAGAGGCAACTACATCATGTCTGTGCTTCGTATGTTCCCTAAAGATTCTATCAAAGACGTAATCGACGCAGGCCAACCCTACCTAGGTAAAGGTGTTGTGGCGTTTGATATCGCGGGCGGCGAAAAACCAGGCTTCTGTGCTGAATTCCCTGAATACACGCAATACGCTCTTGAAAAAGGCTACCGCATTACCGTGCATGCTGGCGAGCAATGGCATGGTCAAAACGTTTACGATGCAGTGACAATGCTTGACGCTGAACGCATCGGCCACGGTGTTCACATCCAAGGTAACGAAGACGCATACAACATCGTTAAAGAGAAGCAAGTTGCGCTTGAAACTTGCCCAACAAGTAACGTTCAAACTAAATGTATTCACCAATTCAGCGATCACCCAATTGCTGAATTCAAAAAAGATGGCATCGTTGTAACGATCAACACAGACAACCGCACTGTGTCGAACACAACCATGACCAACGAAGTGAAGCGTGTGTGTGAAACATTCGGCCTAACAAAAGAAGACTACGTAGAAATCTACAAATACTCAGTCGACAGCGCTTTTGCTTCAGACGAAGTGAAACAGCACCTAATGGGTTTCGTTGAGCAAATCTAATTTGGCAAAGCGCGCCTTTTGCTGAATAGCAGGGCTCACTTAGCATTAGTGCTTAAAGCACAAAACAGGAAGAGAAAGGCTGACGCTTTTCTCTTTTTTTATGTCTAAAAGTCGCTAATCTTGCAGTATTCGTCATGTAGACCGAGACTCTCGTAAAGTGGATAAGCATGAGTAATAAAAACAATAAAACTGAACTAGAAAAAATGCTATCTGGACAAGTGTATGATGGTGCAGATCAAGAAATTGATACCATGCGTGCCAATGCCAGAAAGTCGCTAATGGCTTTCAACCACCACCAAGACCCAAACCAGCAACACACATTGCAAGAGCAGCTATTTGGTAAGGTTGGTAGTAGCAGCTTAATCCAACCCCCTTTTCATTGTGAGTTTGGCAAAACCATCGAGATTGGCGACGACACCTTCATTAATATGAACGCCGTAATGCTAGATGGTGCGAACATCAAAATCGGCAACAATGTTTTAATTGGACCAAGTGCGCAATTCTATACGCCATCACACTCCCTTGATTATCGTAGCCGCCGTAAATGGGAAACCTTCTGTTTACCAATAACAATCGAAGATGATGTATGGGTTGGCGGTAACTCAGTGATCAATCAAGGCGTGACAATTGGGGCTCGTTCAGTGATTGCTGCGAACTCTGTGGTCAACAGTGATGTACCGCCAGACTGCTTATACGGCGGTACACCAGCGAAGTTGATTCGACATCTGAATACCGAACAATAAAGCTAAAGAGAAGAATAAAACGTATCAGTAGAATGAAGCCACTTAGAACAACAAATAGAAAAGAGGCGATGTTCATATGAAACATCACCTCTTTTTTGATTAGTTAGACGTGTCTCTTCTATCGAATGGATTTCGTTCCATGGCCTTTTCATACTCACTTTTCGGGCTACTCAAGTACGTGGTTTTGACGAACTTTTCCCAATCAGAAAACAGCGATTCTATTGGTTGCTCTGTAAGTTGTGATGGATCACCATTGCTTTTAATGAGATAAACAAACGCCTCCTCCCCCCATGAACGTTCAATAAACTCACCGACCGTATAGCCAAGCTCATAAACAGCCGAGCTACTGTTTGGCTTATGGTATAAATCCTGAACTAGCCCATCGAAACGGCGACTGATGGCAGTCCTGTTATTGACGTGAAACCAATAATCTTCAGATTTGTAGATAGCGATAGCTTCCCACAACCAACGCGGATTATTCGCAAAGTTCGGATTCACTTGCAGAGTCAGTAAATGTACGAACTCATGCAGTGCGGTTTTATGGATCTCACCACCAAAATAGAGCAGCCTAATTTCATTGCTTTTAGGGTCAATATACCCCGTAGAGAAAGCATATCGATACCCTATGCTCCGCTCCTGCTCATCCAAATAGGCTTTTTGGTTTCGCCATACTCTCACCGTTATGACAGGTATTGAATCAAGGCCGAAGCTCTTCATCAAAGGAGCCTGTTTGAGCAATAGCTCGTTGTGAATACTTGGAATTATCGAAGGTGAGGTTCCATCGTAAAGGACATACTTAAACTGCCCTTTATCTGATTCATAGCAATTGTGACAGGGTTCTTCACCTTGCATCTGCAGCATTGCTGCCACAATAAGAACCAACCCAGATAAAGCGAGAACCAAAAAAGTGATCATTGATCTTACTGAGTATTTTTTCATCTTGTTAAACCCTTAGAAAGAAGAGTTAAATCGTTAACCCGAAATCATCAAATCCGTTAACGATTCAAATCAATACCCAGTGCAAGCAATTCTCTTTCACACTGAGACACATCACTAAACTGGATACCGGCCATACCTACAGCCTTTGCCCCTTCAACGTTATAGGGCATATCATCAATGAAGACGGTTTCTGAAGCTTCAAGACCATTATTAGACAGCAGCGCTTGGTAAATCTCAGGCTGCGGTTTAAGCATGCCCAATTCAGCGGATACCGCCGCGCCATCAAACAGCGGCCAAAATTGGTAGGTGGCTTTTAGGTACTCAACAATCTCAACCACGTTATCGGTTAACGCATACACGGCATAGCCTGCTCGTTTTACTTGCTTGATGAGGTCAATAGAACCGTACAGTAAGATCTGCGTTTGCTTTACGTAGTAGAACAGGCGATCGCACTCTAATGAAGATAAATCTAACTCTTGTTGGTAGCGAAGTTTGGCTTCATTTTCGGTTAAGAACCCTTTGTTCAAATCCAACCAAATCGTACTTTGGAAAATTGAACTCGCTTGGGTTTCCAGATCATCAAGTTCCCCGAAAGTCAGGCGAGTAATTTCTAGCGGTGACCAACGTACAATCACATTGCCGACGTCAAATACCACATTTTTTATTTGATGAGTACTCATACCTTGCTCCTGAATTATTCGCGTGAAATAACAACAACACCGACATTAAATGCCGCACCTTAAAGTTCATAACCTTGTTTTACAAAATAAGGACTGAAATCACAATATGTCATCGAGCAGGTACGAAAAAGGCCATCATAAAAATTAATGCCGTTCGGATAAGCATTATTGCTTGAACCTGAACGGATATTTGGCTGGGACAAAGAGGACTGAACGTGGA
>NZ_JBFRSN010000488.1:0-3224 GCF_041473595.1 Vibrio sp. 10N.222.46.A1 | reverse complement strand
TGTTACCTTGTTGCTGGTCAGCTCAGGTGTCAGAAATATTCTAGGCGTAAATTGCAGGTATCGTTCCTTGGGGTATAGAGGCAGATGGATGTCGAGTTGGTGTTTAATGGCCGATTGGATCTCTGAGTGTGCTTGAGTGTAGCATTCTGACCATTCAAGACTTTTTGCCGCCTCAATGGGTGACATGCCCCGGGCATATAAATCGATATAGGGTGTCCAATCTATCTTGATGTATCGGTATGGGATTTTTTTGAGATGCGCTGCAAATGCCTTAAACCATTCTTTCCATTGGTCGTCATATTCGTGGGTCATTTTTCCGTTGAGATAATTAAGACCTTTGCGAGTAAAAGTGACGCACCTTTGATCATCGTTGAGTTCTAGGTAATTTTCTGAAATCAGTTGCTCTAAGATGTCTCTGATTAGCATGCCAGAGTGTGGGTAAACATCCAAAGCGCGCTCTTTTGCTTGAGACTTGCTCAAGCTCATTCGCTTTTCTTTCATGTGCGCTAGATACTGAGTGTTGATAGGGTCTACTTGGTAATTTTTTGTTCTTGGCCACAGCCAATCTAAAAGGTCGCGGGCATAGGCCGTATTCGGTCCTAATTCTAACGTATAGGACGTTGGCGCTTTGGGTAGGGGGGGAAGCTCTTCTTTATTGCCATTCATGGCGTTTAACTCTTCGGTAGTTAAGTTTCTTAGTATGACATGGGTAAAGCCTTCAATATTGTCGATGTGCTCCCCCAAGCTGACTCTGACACTTTGGATGAAAGGAATGATGGATGCTTGGTTAAATAGAATGTTGTGGGTTGGCTCGTGGTGCGTGACTGCTTGCGCTTTTAAGTCGTCCCAGTCGCCATAACCTACCGCTTGAGCGCAAATCGATAACCATGTGTTTTTTTCGGTGGCGTTGCCCTGAATGATTTCAGCGAAGGTAAGTTGATCGAATATAGTGTGTAATTGTTTCTTTAATATCGGTAGATGGTCAGAATTAAAGAGGGTCTTATTTGACATGGTAATTCCTTGATGAATGAACGTAAAAAAGCCTTGCCATTGCAAGGCTTGGAAGAGTGGTTGAGTGATTATTCGAGATGATGAGGCCCTAGGGTGTCGTCTCTATGGGGCGTTACGCTTTTCATCGATTTTCCTTTAATGAATCTCATCAATGATAGGGCTTACGTTATGGTGCACTATAACTAAATATCTAGTCATGACTAAGATTGAGTCAGTGCACTTTTTGACACGCTGGGTGCCAAGTACATGAAAGTCAGGCCTATCGAATTCAATAAACCAAATAACGAGTACTTCATGCTGATGCTCAGGAGTAAAGCGAATACTGCAAAGGTGAGTACGATGTAGTGAGGAGTGTTGGGGCGTTTTTTAACAAAAAAACCACGATGCGCTTCAAACCATACAGTGATAAAAAGCCAGTGGACGCGATGAAAAGTTGCGTCCACTGAAATTGACTCTCGGTGATCTGCATAAAACAAAGTGCAAAAAATAAGAGTGAGACGACCAAGGTCTCGAAGATTAATGTAGACAAACTCGGTAACATAAAAATACCTAATACATTTGGTTTGCAATGACCTATTTCTGTCTTGTGTGGCTATCGACTATTTGATGCGCTATTCAACCATATCGCCCGCTTCCATCTCGATATCTTGAGATATCGCCGACTCGTCGAGCTCTTGATGCGCGCGATCTTGAGGGGCATTGTCTGATTTGAGCTTTTCCGACTCCTTGCTGGCTAACGCTTTGACTGTCTCACTTCGTTGTGCTTGTTGGATTTGGTCGGTTTCCAGCTTCATCTCTTCCGGCGTTTCAAATTGCTTGGCTTGGATTTCTGTGAGTGCGTTACGCTCTTCTTCGTTGAGGAGCATACCTGGGGCGACACACTCAAAGTAAATCGCTTTTTGATACGCTTTGGTCATGGCGGGCGATGGGGTGTAATCACGTTTTATAAAGGCCGGTGTCACATCTCGCATCTTATCAAAGTGCAAATCCAGTCGAGTGATAAAGCTGCTTCCTGGTACGCGAAGGTAACATTGTAAATCATCCATGGCTTGGATTTCACTGCTAGAGACAACAGGGCGGGTGACGGTTTGGTGACCAATCGATACCCCATCACGGAGTGCATTTGCACCGTAAGAAATGTGCTCTCTTGAGACATCCACCTCTTGCTCACCCAAATCTTTGGATGAGATTTGTGCCATCTGCGCTGATGGGGCGCGAAAGTAAAAGCGAGAGTTGAGTAAATCAAAAATAACGTCCGCGGTATTTTTTCCGTAGGTTTTCACGAGCTGCGCATAAGACTGGAGACCAATCACATAACAGCCCCCAAACTTACGCACTTCGGCAATGATGGTGTCAAGCTCAGGCAGTTTATGCAGACTTGGCATTTCATCCATAATCACCCAGATACGGCGGTCTTCATCGGCTTTGAGTCCCAAAATAGCGTTAGAGGCAATGGCAAGCCAAGTTGAAATTAAAGGACGCAATGAGGCGTGTTGCTGCGCGTTACTCGATAAAAACAAAAAGCCTTTTTGTTTGTCATCTTGTACCCAATCGGTGATAGAAAACGGTTTACGTTTGGGCTCTCCTTTCGTGTCTTTGTCATCCAAGCCATCTAAAAAGCGTAGGCTCTTAATGTAGGTAGCGAGCACCGACTTAATGGAGATGGCCGTCTTTTTGATGTCTTTCGAGACCAGGGAAGCAGACTCTGTGCCTTGCAGGAAATTACCCAGGGTTTCAAGTTCAGACGTGAGTATCAGGCTAAGCAGCCTTGCGGTCGAGCAGGGCTTGTCATCTTGGCTCATGCGATACGCCGCACTTGAAAAGATAGTCCGGGCGGAGTCGACCCAGAATGGGTCACCTTCGCCATGCTGCGGGATAAGGGCGCTGGCGATATTTTCAAAGTCAGGGGCTTCTTTTGCATCGCACCAGACATCCCAATTGGCGCAGCGTTCATCGAAGGGGTTGAGTAAGGTGTCTTGGCTAGGGTCAAAGAACTTACTGGTAAAGGTGCAGCCTTTATCATAAATAATCGCTTTATCCCCACGTTTGCGTATCCAGCGCAGCAGTTTCCGCAGCATGACGGATTTACCGGCCCCTGTGGTGCCGTCAATCAGCATGTGCTGCACTTCAAACTCACGTTTAAATAAGGCCAGCCCATCCACTTTGAAATCAGAAATTCGTCCGTTGCCTACACCCTGTTTCTTGAGTTTCTT
>NZ_JBFRSN010000487.1:0-1096 GCF_041473595.1 Vibrio sp. 10N.222.46.A1 | reverse complement strand
CAATACATGGCGAGTTTCGGAATGAGCCTATCCACCTAGCTGAAAGGCATTGATAATAAGGAGAATGGCATTGATGAAATCAGAGGAGATGTGACGACGAAAGAAAGCTAACTGGTTGATAAGACTGCTATCGCAACCTTACCTTGGATTCGCCCGTCTTGAGAAGTACCTCAAAGCGATGTGCCCTTCAAGTTCAATCGTACAATTTACTTAATAAAGTGGCTTCGGGCTTGTTCAACACTTGGGATTTAGTGTTGGCTACGCAACACCTTAATCCTTATTTGTTAGTTGCGTTCTTGCCACTCCGAACGCAACACCCCATATTTCACTGAATCGTAATACTCGCCTTCATAATAACGTACTTTTCTTAGCCTCGCTTCTTGCTGAAAGCCCAACTTCAACGCCAGAGACATCATGCGAGGATTACCTGACCATGTTGTCAAACCGACCCTTTCGATTCTGTTATTTTTGAACAAGTAAGAGATCCATTGAGGAAGAGCCAAAGCGGCGATACCTTGACCCCAATAATTTGAATCGTAGATTACCACACCAGCTTCAAGCCAATGAGTTTCTTCACATTCCCAGTAACTGCTGACTGTTCCTATCGGGTTATCATCGACAGTGATTAACTGTAAATCTAAACCGCTTAACAACCGTTGAAACGAAGACTTTTCAAACTGCTTTAACGAAGGGTGACAATAAGGAAAATACGGACCATTAAACTTAGTCCATGCGTCGTTTGAAGTTACTAAAGCATGAATTAATTCCAATTCATTCGGTTTTGCTGGTCTCATGCTTACTCGTTTTTCTTCCATGATACTTCCCTATTCTTTGAAGCAAACTAACGAATGACATGGATTCCCCCTCCCGAGGAGCTGCCACACTGATGTGGTACTTAATTGCACCGGAGGCACCATGTCTGATTATTCTTATTTCTGCGGTATCGACCTAGCTAAAAACCACTTGGGTCTTCATGCCGTAGACCAAAATGGTAAGGTCATACTTCATAAATCAGTAACTCGCTCTAAACTGCTGACTACAATAGCAAATATGCCTCTCATGCGTATAGGCGTTGAAGCGTGTGGTGGTGCACATT
>NZ_JBFRSN010000486.1:0-1627 GCF_041473595.1 Vibrio sp. 10N.222.46.A1 | reverse complement strand
TTTCTTTCGTCGTCACATCTCCTCTGATTCCGAAAATGCCATTCTCTTTATTTGCGATGCCTTTCGGCTAGGTTAAAGTCACCATCAAATTATGAATCGATATCGGATGTGATAATGGGAATTAATCGCATTAATCATTTACCTTGCAAGTATTGATTGGTAAGGTGTTGTTAAAGATAGGTTTATCGTATTTTAAGTTGGTTGGCTTTATGGAGGAGGAACAATGGGAAGTGGCAAAAAGAATATTTGGCTTGAGTCTGATTCGATTGTAACAAGGAAGAGCCCAAAGCCTCTTAAGCTTAATACGTTAGAAAATATCTACGTTAAAGAGCATGGCATTAAAAGTAAAATCACAAGGTCGTTTTTTATTGCGGTTGTGTTTAGTTTACCTATTTTCCTTTTTCGTCCACTTGCTGGTATTGGTGTGTTTTCCATAATTGGCATCGCTGGATACCTTTTAACCAAAAAATATGAGTTACGTGTCGGTGTTTTCAATAACGATGACGTTGGTGTTGTAGAGTCTGGGTTATATTCGTCAAACGAACGCGAGGAACTCGATGAAATAGTAAGGCTCGTGATGGAATATAAAACAGGCAAGTAATAAAAATAAGGACTAATATGATGCGTTACGCTCGGCGGTTATGATAAAAGTACCGTGTACTTGGTTAGCTCTGTGGGGCTCACTTTCTTACGGGCGTTAGGATTGATATTGATTATTTACACATATAATAAGTTGGTTGGTAAAAAGCATGAAACAAGCTGTAGAAATGAAGAAACTTAACTTACCTATTAAGAAGGTAGGTGCCGGAATTGCCGTTGCTTTTGTTCTCTTTAGTTCCGTTTATACTGTTAATGAGGGGCACATTGGTATTGTTAAGCGCTTTAGTGAAGCGAAAACACAGGTAAGCCCAGGTTTACATTTTAAAGTTCCGTTTATCGACAGCGTTGAAGAGATTGAAGTTCGGACACGCAAGAATGAAGAGAAAATGGCCTCAAGCACAAAAGAGCAGATGCCAGTCACGGTCGTCGTATCCGTTAACTGGACGGTAGACAAATCTGCAGCGTTAGATCTCTTTAGACAGTATGGCGGTCTTCCACAGTTTGAAGCTCGCATTCTTGACCCTAGGTTTAGGTCAGCAACTAAGGATGTGATTCCCAAGTATGATGCAGAGCAACTGATTCAAGATAGAGCAAGTGCTATTCAGGCAATTGAATCAAACTTAATTGAAGAAATGGCCGCGTTTCCAGTAAGCGTAGATAATATACAGATTGAAAATATAGCCCTACCAAAAAAATACCTTACCTCAATCGAGACTAAGCAGACTGAGAAAAACTTAGCCGCAGCAGAGAAACATAAACTGGCTAGACAAAACTTAGAAGCTCAAAGAGCCGTAAATACGGCAAAAGCCGAAGCTGATGGTATTGAGCTTATCGCTATAGCTGAAGCGAAGGCGATTAAATTAAAAGGTTTTGCTGAAGCAGAAGCGATTAATGCAAAGGCCAAAGCTCTTGGGGATAACCCATTAATCATTAAACTGACCGAAGCTCAAAATTGGGACGGAAAGCTGCCAGCAACAATGTTGGGTGGTGAAAATATGCCTATTTTAGATATGAGAGCTAAGTAGCA
>NZ_JBFRSN010000485.1:0-9486 GCF_041473595.1 Vibrio sp. 10N.222.46.A1 | reverse complement strand
AGTTAAGTGAAGTACCAGCAGCATTTGGCAAAATCAGCAATCAATTCGTGGGTATTATTGTCGGTATTATCTCCGCTGAAATCTATAACCGCTACTCCACCGTTGATCTTCCTCAAGCTTTAGCTTTCTTCAGCGGTAAGCGTTTGGTTCCTATCCTTACCTCAATCGCAGGTATGGCGCTTTCTTTTACCCTTCTTTACATCTGGCCTGCTGTTTACGATGCTCTGATCGTTCTAGGAATTAAACTAGAAAGCATGGGCGCAGTTGGTGCCGGTCTGTTTGGATTCTTCAACCGTTTGTTCCTATCAGTCGGCATGCACCACGCCCTTTATCCTGTGTTCTGGTTCGACGTTGTGGGTATTAACGATATTCCAAACTTCCTCGGCGGTGCACAATCTATCGCTAACGGTACGGGTATTCCGGGTAAAACTGGCATGTACCAAGCAGGCTTCTTCCCTATCATGATGTTTGGTTTACCAGCAGCAGCATTGGCGATGTACCACTGCGCTGACGCGAAAAAACAAGAACCAAGTATTCGCAATCATGCTTGCCGCAGCAATGGCTTCGTTCTTCACAGGCATCACTGAGCCTCTAGAGTTCAGCTTTATGTTTCTAGCACCTGTATTGTTCCTAGTGCACGCTGTGTTAACAGGTCTGTCGCTTTACATTGCAGCAAGCATGGAATGGATGGCAGGTTTTGGCTTCTCTGCAGGCTTTGTTGACTTGGTGCTATCAAGCCAAAACCCGTTAGCGACTAACTGGTACATGTTATTAGTTCAAGGTGTAGTGTTCTTCGCGCTTTACTACGGTATTTTCCGTTTCGCTATCATCAAGTTTAATCTACGTACTCCGGGTCGCGGTGAAGAGATGGAAGCAGAAGGCGAGACAAAATCTCCAGAAGCGTTAGTTAGCCTAACCAACAACTACATCGAAGCTATTGGTGGTGCAGACAACATTCTAGAAGTGGACAACTGTATTACTCGCTTACGCTTAACAGTAAAAGACTCGTCAGTAGCAGACAGTGACAAACTGAAAAAACTAGGTGCTGCAGGCGTCGTGCCTATTGGAAAAGGTGGCCTACAAGTCATTATCGGTTTAGGTAAGGTAGATAAGGTTGCTGAACAAATGAAGAAGGCACTCGCTTAAGCTAAACAGCCAGATGCAAAGATAAAAGCCTTAATGACCAGATAGAATATTAAGAATTTGTGATGGTTTCACCACCATCACAACCCCCTGAAGCGCAATTACGACTAGTCACCGTGTATTGCGCTTCGTTTTATTGTTCTCAGCTCTATTTAGAACGTATCTGCTGTAACCATTGTGCCAACCCTGCGCGTGAAACCTTAATACCTAGCTGTTCTTGATGAGGCATTCGATAGTACTCGACAGGAAATTTGAACCGTTCAAGACGGCCATTTAATTGCTCGGCAAACCATTCTTTGGTTGGTAACTCCGTACAATCCACAATAGCGACAGGTCGAAACCCGAACTCATCATCTTCAATTGGAACGATAAACGCCTGATTGATTAAAGATAACTGATTCAGTGCTCGTTCAATTTCTTCACAGTGGATATTCTCTCCCCCAGAAATAAACTGATTATCAGCGCGACCAATAATCGACACTTGTTCGCCATCCCATTCGCCGAGATCTTTACTGTCGAACCAACCGTTCTCATCCACCAACGGTGTTAACTCGCCCTGATAGTAATAACCTGAAGCAAGCGTATTACCGCCAATAAAGATACGTTGGTCTTCAATTTTTAACTGGCGTTGGTCGAGAACAAAACCTGCAGTATTACTAGAATCGACTGGCTTCGCGGTCACTGTTGAAGCCGCTTCTGTCATGCCGTATCCAAGCCAAGTTTCAATGCCCATTTGTTGAGCTTCAAACCCTAGCGCTTCTGGGATATGGCTACCGCCTAAAAGCACATGAGTTAAAGTAAGTGCTTGCTTACTCTGCAATAACCTATGTAGTTGAGTCGCCACTAAAGAGGCATGACTGCAACCTTCGATGTCTGACTCAAGCTTACCTGACCCTATTTTGATGCAGCCACCAGCCGCCAACCAACGATGGACAATCGCCAATCCCGACACATGGTACATCGGTAAACTCAGTAACCATGTGTCAGCTTGTTCAAAGTTGAAAACATCTAGTAACCCCTGAGCTGAACATAAGTGTTGCTGCAACGTGTGAGCCACCGCTTTCGGGTTTCCGGTAGAGCCAGAAGTGAATACGATGCTTGCAAGGTTTTGAGGATTGAAGCTGGAGTCTTGAGATGTCGTTATCCGATTATCATCACCATCGACCTTCACTTCATTTAAGCAAGACAAGGTCACCAACTGAGTATTTAAATCAACAGTCTCTGATTGCTCTATCCCGCTACTGTCCAAAAGCCAAAGGTAGCTTTGTTGACCCGCTTGATATAAGGAATCGAGCTTTTTCTTCAGGCGTAAGCGAGGTTGAGGCATGGTTAAAGCGCAAATAACACCCAAATTAAGTGCGGCAAGATAAGCAGAAATCACTTCAGCTTGATTCTTACCAACAATCGTCAGTACATCACCTTCAGATAGACCTTGATGAGATAGCTGTTGTTGGTACTCACTCACTAGCACAGACACTTGCTGCCAAGTATAAGTGTGGTGAGTAGTCACTAACGCTGTCTGATGTGGGTTTTGCTGCGCCCACTGTACCCAAAGCGGGTGATGATTAGATTGTGGGCGCATCATAAGATAACCAAGTTATAGATTGAAAACGGTCTAAGCCAATCGAACGATCAGCTTAAGAAGACCAAATCAATTGTTGCTGTTCAAGAGTAGAAACCGGAAGCTGACAACCCGGCCAAGAGACTTCGAGTTGTTGTTGATACAAACCAATAGTATCAAGCCCCGGCACTTCATTAGGTAAGTATTGTTGTGCTAATCGAGCAATCTGAGTTAAGCCAAGGCTAGACTCTATGCTTGAGCTTAGTACTGGTTTGATACCGAGTTGTTGTGCACGCTCAATGATTGCCACACAACGCGCTACAGAACCAATAAGAGTTGGCTTGATCACAACAGCTTTAACACCTGTGAGGTCGCTAAGATCAAACTCTGGACTACGCACCGCTTCTTGCAATGTTTCGTCCCACGCAATCGCTACGCCATGGTCAATGGCAAATGCCAAGCTGTCTTCTGGTTTTTGGCAAGGCTCTTCAATAAAGCTAATACGCTGACGCAGTGACGGCGAAATGTACTTAATGAACTGCTTCGCTTTCTCTGGCTTCCAAGCACGGTTAGCATCAAGTCTTAGGGTCAAATCAGGGATCGACTCAAGAAATAAGCTAACCAACATGCCATCGCGAATCGCTTCGTAGAGACCGACTTTCACTTTCGCGACCTTCTCGCCTTTCATCTCATTCAGCACAGGGATCAGTTCATCTGGGTCTCCTGTACACAACGGCGCGGCTTGGTAGTTACCTTCAGCATTGAGTTCGCCTCGTAATTCCAACATCGCCATCGAAAAGCCAAACGCAACAGAAGGATATAGCTCATCAAAAGGCGTTTGAGGGTTATTGTGGCTCCAAAGCTCTAATTCGTGTTGAAGCTGAATGCCAGCTTGTTCGGCATTTTCTTGGCTAAAACCTGGCAAAGGTGCGACTTCGCCAAAACCAGTTTTACCATCACACTCTAGTTGGATGATATAGCCAACGCGTTCGTTCAACTTATTGTCACGAAGAATCACACCACTATCCATAGGCAATTGATAACGGTAGAGTTTAGCGTGACGCTGAGAATTCACTGAGTTCATAAAGTTTCCTAAAAAACGGGGAACATCAAAACAAAACGAGCCGCTATTAGCGACTCACTTTAAAGAAGAGAAAGACTATGGGTTACGCGGAAATTTGTCGAAATCAGGTCGACGCTTCTCGTTGAATGCGTTTCGGCCTTCTTGGCCTTCTTCTGTCATGTAGAACATCATGGTTGCGTTACCCGCCAACTCTTGTAGGCCGGCTTGGCCATCACAGTCTGCGTTTAGTGCAGCTTTCAAGCAACGCAGCGCCATTGGGCTATGTTGAAGCACTTCACGACACCAACGAACGGTTTCTTTTTCTAGGTCGGCAACAGGCACTACGGTGTTTACCAGGCCCATGTCCAATGCTTCTTTAGCATCGTAGAAACGACACAAGAACCAAATTTCACGTGCTTTCTTCTGACCAACGATACGAGCCATGTAAGAAGCACCCCAACCGCCATCGAATGAACCTACTTTAGGACCCGTCTGACCGAACTGAGCGTTTTCAGCTGCGATAGTAAGGTCTGCCATCATGTGAAGTACATGACCGCCACCGACTGCCCACCCCGATACCGCTGCGATAACGGGTTTTGGACAAGTACGAATTTGACGTTGGAAATCAAGCACGTTCAGGTGATGTGTACCTGAATCATCTTGATAACCGCCGTAATCACCACGGATACTTTGGTCACCACCAGAACAGAACGCCTTCTCACCAAGACCCGTCAAAATGATTACGCCAACCTTCTCGTCATAACGAGCATCAGCCAATGCATTGATCATCTCTTTTACGGTTTGTGGACGGAACGCATTGTGGACTTGAGGACGAGCAATCGTGATTTTCGCAATACCGTCGTCAGACTTGTGGTACTGAATATCTTCAAATTGACTGCTTTCATCGCGCCAGTTAACTGCTGCGTAAAGTTCTTCTTCTGTGATGCCTACTGTTTTAGCCATGGTGATTCCCATTGTTCTATTAGAGACCACGACTAACGAATAGTCGTGACGGTGTTGCTCTGCTTTTGATAGTGCTTGATACGAGAGAACCGCTCAGTCAGTTTAGCGGCGACTGGCGATACATTGGATGATCAGGTTGGAAAACAACTCTGGTTGCTCAAAATGAACATTATGACCAGCGTAATCAACCTGACTATATTCAAAGCCACTATTCTCAGCTAGCTCCATGAATTTACGATCTTTTTCACCACACACATAATGCAATTGATGCTCATGAGATTTCAATGTGGCACGTAAATCCGGTTGCTTAGCTAACGAAGTAGATAACAACATATTTGCTACGGATACTCCAAGGTTACCACTACGCTTTATGACCAAAGTTTGTCTTTGCTCATGATTTAGTGAAGAAAAGACGCTTTGTTGATACCAATCGTCTAAAACATCTTCAATCGACTGCTGCGCAAAACGGACAGCCCATTGCGTATCATGTACTAACCTTTGTGCTCGTTCTTCATCACGCTCCAGACCAAAGTTGCCACCTTCAATAATGACTTTCTTAAGATTGAGCGTTTCGAAGCAAGGGCTTGTCACCCCATACATGGCAAGCCTACCACCCATAGAGTAGCCAATCACCACGATAGGATAATCCGCAGGAAGATCGTTGAGCGCAAGTTGAGAAGTGATGCACTGAACGATTTTCTTGCAGCAATGATCAAAGCCTACCGGATCGATAAAGCGACTTTGTCCGTGCCCGGGCAAATCTATGCAAAGACGAGGAAACTCCTCTAGATATGGATGACATGCGCTCCAATCATCCCCGCTTCCGAGTAAACCATGTAGAAAAACAAGCAAAGGTTTGTCAGAAGATTCTTGTACAGCTGGGTAATAATTGGAGTAAAGCATGTTAAGTCCTTAGGCTAATGCCTCGATGAGCATTGCACTGAATTGTTTCAACAAAGTAGCCGCTTGTTCGGGAGGCGTCTTAACTTCAACGAGCAAGGTGCCCTGACCCTGCTCGAAATGTTGTTCGATAATAGTTTGGTAGCCGTTCAAGGTTTCTGGCGCAGCATAACCAAGCTGGAATTGCGCAGCGGCATGTTCAAAACCGAAACCATGGGGCATTTGATATAGAGATTGTTTTTGTTGCTCAGGAACAGGCAACAAGTCAAAGATCGCACCGCCATCATTGTTGCTCACAACAATCACCATCGGCGTTATATTGTGAGTAAGCAGGGCCAGTGAGTTGAGGTCGTACAACAAAGAGGTATCACCGAGCAACATCAATAAAGGGTTTTGATTAGCTTTCACCACGCCCGCAGCCGTCGCCACCAAGCCATCAATGCCCGATGCACCACGATTACTGTAAACTTGATTCGCAGATATTGATGACAGCATATCCACCAGCCTTACCATCAAGCTGTTTCCCACAAACAACTCTCTGTCTTTAAGTCTAGTCGACAAGTCAACTGCAACGCTCAACTCGGTCAGTTGGTCATTATTGGATATTTGTGCCAATGCCAATTGTTGAACCGTATTCGCGATTTCGACCAAAGGTGCAGCCCAACCTGCATGTTGACCTAACAAGGTAGGTAAATGCTGTTCTGACACCCATGACTCGATATCAGCAACGATATGGGTTTGAGGCAGATGATCTTGGTTGATTCGGTGCGTATCTGGTGACACAACAATGTATTGTGACGAGCAGAATGATGAAGCTTGCGACTTTATCCAATGATTAAGGCGCTTAGAAACAACACGCTCACCGAACTGAAGGATGAAATCACATTGATTGAGTTGCGCTTTAGCTACGTCACTCTGCATCCACAGATCATAATGCTTCCAATCACTTGTGACACCTGATTGAGGATCGCAAAAAACTGGCCAGCCTAATGCAGTGGCAAACTGCTGAGCTTTTGTCGCTTGTTCAATATCGAGCGAACCGAGAATAACCACACCCTTACGTCCAAGATACTCACCTGGAGCAATCGGTTGTGTATTCACTTGATTAGGTAAAAACGTTTGGCTGTAACAACCTGTTCCCGATTTCCACCCAGAGATACTGGATGTGTACTGTGCATACATTTCAGCGCTACTTGTTGAATACAAAGGCTCAGGAAATGGACAGTTGATATGAATCGCACCGCCAACACTTTGTTGGTTCGCAAGTACGCTATCAACCGATGTCAGAAGCCAATTCAAAGAAGTCTGTGTTGTTGGGCTGGGCAGATTTAAAGAGCTTTCAACATGAGACGAAAAGATACCCTGTTGCTGAATTGCTTGATTCGCCCCACAACCAACCAAGTCTATTGGTCGATCAGACGTCAGCAAGATCAGCTTCTCTCGTGTCAAACCCGATTCAGCCGTCGCAGGAAGAAGGTTCGCAACGGCTGTACCAGAGGTAACAATCACGGCAACTGGCTTATCACTCGCTTTAGCTAAACCTAGAGCAAAAAAACCGAGACCACGCTCGTCAAAGTGCGTGTGTAAAGTTAACTTTGGATTGGCTTCGGCTTCGAGTGTCAATGGTGTTGAGCGAGAACCCGGTGCAACACAAACATGTTCAATACCGCTGCGTGCAAGCTCCTCCAGTAACGTCTTACACCAAACTCTATTTAATACGGCTTGGTCATGATTCATGATGCGACACCCAGTAATGGATGGTCTGAAATTAGGCTGAGCAGAGTCGACATTTTCTTATTCAACTCTTGCCACTCATGTTCAGCAACCGATCCCGGTACGATCCCGGCACCCGCAAACAGTTGTACTTGATCGTTTACAATCAAGGCACTTCGAATCGCGACACAGAATTCAGCGCGTTGATGGCTAATATAGCCAACAGAGCCTGCATACCACCCTCGAGCAAACGGTTCGTGTTCAAGAATGAAATCCATCGCCTCTTTACGCGGTAAACCAGCCACCGCAGCCGTCGGCTGTAATGCAGCAAGCAACTGTACACCGTTAACGCCATTGTTAAGCTGGGCGTGGATATTACGCTTAAGATGCTGCACCTTACGCAAGCGCACAAGACGCGTATCCTTTTCAACATGAACCGTTTGAGAATGAGGAGTGAGGCGCTCAATGATGTCGTCAACCACATACTGGTTCTCATTGAGGTTTTTAGTGTCTTGTGAAAGCCAGTTTGCTAGTTCCATATCCTCGGTCGAGTTTTCTCCTCGGCCAATGGTTCCTGCAAGCGCTTCCGTATCAAGCTCACTACCATATCGGCTATATAAGCGCTCAGGCGTCGAACCAATGAAACTGTGTTTAGAGTCCAGTACCAACATAAAGTGGAAACTGTGATGATTTTGCAAATAGCTGGCTTTAAGCAACTGAGCCGCGCAGATTGGCGCATCCAATTGCAATGTGGTTTTACGCGCTAAAACGACTTTCTTGTACTCTTCGTCGCTAATGCCTTTCAGCACTTTATCGACAAGGTTGCCCCACAGCTCTCGTTCTGGAACGTGGTTAATCTGCTCAATGTGCGCTGACAAAGGGGCCAATATCGCCGCTTCGACAGAAAGCTTATTTAGAGCATTAATAGAAGCAACGCGATCAGGAGATAAGTTGACGGCTAACGACCAAGTCTTGTCAAAGCGGATCAGTTCAACCTGAGGAAGGAAGAAAAACGATTCCATGCAACGACGGTTTTTTGCGGTGTGCCCGTCAAACGAGCGCCCACCCCAGATTCGTTGGTCTTCACCAAGAATTGCGTACGCGGGAGCGGGATCAGAAAAAGTATGTAATTGCCCGAGCGCAACGACCTCTTCACGAGTATCACGTGACTGCCAATAAAACTTAGGAAAGAGTGGTTGAGCATGAAGCCATTCAATAAATGCAAACGATGGTTTTTGCGTTAGAACTTCAACACAACGCACTTCGCTTGCTTGGGCATTTTGTACTCGCTCAATCAAAGCGGAGACAGTTTGCTGGAAATGTGACAAATCGACCTCGTTCACATCTAAATTATTATTATATTAGTTTGATACTTTATGGGCAGCACCAACTTAGATCAAGAATGTACGATATCTTTCGAACATTCGTGTGATTTTAAGCGATCCCGCCTCTTTATTCATCTTAGCCAACAACAAACAAGCGATTAATTAAAATTTAGAAAAGAGTGACAACAAAAAGACCAAACGTGACACTGAAATACGACATTCATCAGATTTTTATTCTATCAAACCCCGTTTTGCGGTACTTTAATAAAGTATTTAAATTAATTTCAGGAAATCGGCAATGCAAAATATCGGGATGTCGTCAAAACTCAACAGCGTATGCTACGAAATCAGGGGGCCTGTACTCAAACATGCTAAGCGCATGGAAGAAGAAGGGCATAAAATACTGAAGCTTAATATCGGTAACCCCGCCCCATTTGGTTTTGACGCCCCTGATGAAATCCTTGTTGATGTAATCCGTAACCTACCGACATCTCAAGGTTACTGTGACTCAAAAGGCATCTATTCAGCCCGCAAAGCGGTTGTTCAGCACTACCAGAAAAAAGGCCTCCGTAACCTTGATGTAGAAGATGTTTACATTGGTAACGGCGCATCAGAGCTTATCGTTATGTCTATGCAGGCGCTACTGGATAATGGTGATGAAATCTTAGTTCCCGCTCCGGACTACCCACTATGGACAGCGTCTGTTGCGCTTTCTGGCGGCACGCCGGTTCACTACATGTGTGATGAAGATGCTGATTGGTATCCAGATCTAGACGACATGCGAGCGAAGATCTCACCAAAGACTCGCGGCATCGTTC
>NZ_JBFRSN010000484.1:0-1563 GCF_041473595.1 Vibrio sp. 10N.222.46.A1 | reverse complement strand
CATGCGTCATATCAAGAAGCACCTGATATTGTAGGTTCAATGATCAAGCGCTTTCTGTCGCAACATGGCAATAATAAATAGAACGTACTTGTTATTGATGCAGGTGCGTCGGATTACTAACAACTTAATCAATTGGGTAAAAAGCATAATGACTCGCCAAGATTGGTATCCACTGACTAATGCGCAGGAGGCATATTGGGACGAATTCGTTCAACATCCAGATAGGCCTTTATCGACAGTAGCTCATTGTTTGGAAATTTCAGGCTCTATCGATCTCGAAAAATTAGCCGATGCCATTAATCAGACTGTTTCAGAAGCGGAAGCTTTGCTGCTTAGATTTCGACGATTGGAAAATCAGTACTATCCCGTTCAAATGGTTTGTTTTGACGAAAAACCCACAGTGGAGGTCATCGATCTACGTGGGGAAGAAAACGCGCAAGAACAAGTAAATGCATATTTGCGCTCTGACGTCGAAACGGCCATTGATTTAGAAAAGGATGTGATTACGAAGGTACAGCTCTATATTGTAGGATCACAGAAAGTCTTTTGGTATCTGAGAACTCATCATATTGCGGTCGATGGTTACAGTATGAGTCTAATTGAGCAGCGTTGTTCGGAGCTTTATCTGTGTTTAGTGAATAACACAGCGCCAAAACACTACTTTAAGACGTTTGAGGTTTATCTCAAAGAAAACACCGATTATTTGGATAGTGACCGTTTCGATGTTGACCGATCTTATTGGGGTAATTATCTTGATTCAGCCAATCTGACGCTGAGTAACCACGATATCTCGGTATCTGATACAGTTTATTGTGAGAGGGATGTTCCTGAGTCGATTTGTGATTCTCTTATCACGGTATCTAAGCAATTAATGATTGGTTGGAGTGACATTCTCACCTTACTGTGTACAGCGTATCTTTATAGGCATTGGCGATCAGACGAACAGACGTCTTTTCCTTTGCCTGTGTGGCTACCATTTATGAATAGAATGGGTAATCCTTGTGCAAACCTACCGTCATTAATGGTCAATACTATTCCTTATATCGGAGAGGTTGCCGATGATGAGTCGGTGGATTCATATCTCAGAAGGGCGGTAAAAGAGCTTAGGGGAAATTATTGCCATGGACGGTATCGAGTAGAGAATAAATGCACATCTGGCGGACACTATTTTATTTCACCATTCATTAATATTTTGCCTTTTGAATCGACAGAATTTCATGGGTGCTCAACGAAACGTCGTATTATTGCTGGTGGAATTGCGGACGGGTTTAACGTAACCTTTCGCGGCTCAAGGCAAGCGAAAAACATGTCTTTAAAGATAGAGGCAGAGAGCAGCCTCTTTGAACTGCATGAACTAACAGATCATGCTAATCATTTACTAAAGTACCTATCTAAAGCTCTAAATTCTGTCTTAGATTAATTCTGCATAAGCTTAATGCTGTCTTATTTTTTAAATTTTTGTTTCAACCCTCCTTATGAATAGGGCATCTCGTTAGGTGCTCTAGCCATCAAAAATCAGAATGCCAAACCCAAGCTAATTGTTAAAAATGATAATTATTATCA
>NZ_JBFRSN010000483.1:0-818 GCF_041473595.1 Vibrio sp. 10N.222.46.A1 | reverse complement strand
GATATGACGCATGTGCTGTCTGAGGAATGTTGGCAAAACAGCTCCCAGAAATTTTGCCTTTTAAAGCCACTGCCTCATCAAGAGAAAATATAAAATCGTTATCCCCTCTCATAATCAATGTCGGACAGCGAATCTGTTCGACTAAATCACAAGGATAACCCGATGCCGTGTTATCAAACCAAGCCTCTTTAACTGCATCAACCAGCTTAGAAAAATCTGGTTCTGGGTTAGTTGCCTCGTACAAAGCAACGTCCTCCGAGAACCTGTTGCGCCAAAAATCCGGAGTTAAACTGGATAATAGTTTCATAGATGGATCATCAATATTCACTTGCCATTGTGAACCGAGCGTCACCAAGCAAGAAACCCTATTTGGTTCTTGAGCGGCTAAGCGGTAGCCTACAATGCCGCCATCACTGAAACCAAATATCGAATATTGCTCAATTCCTAAAGCGTCGAGTACGGAATGAGCATCTTGCTGATACTGGCTGTAACTAAGTCGTAAACACCCTAGATCCGACTTACCATGTCCACGCAAATCAAGACTTATTAATTGATAATTGTCGAATAAATACTTATGTAACGGCTCTAATTCATGGATTGACCCAAGTCCACCATGAAGCATCAACAGCGGTTCACCAGTAAGATTACCCGATATTTCGTAATATATAGTTGAACCATTGACATTTATATAACTACTTTCATTTATCATTTTTCTTCCACTTCGAACTCTTTCAATTAATTTAACTGATAATGATAATCTTTTCCATTAATGCTTTTATTGGAATTATATCGGTTGTATATTTGATGTCCCGTACATT
>NZ_JBFRSN010000482.1:0-1065 GCF_041473595.1 Vibrio sp. 10N.222.46.A1 | reverse complement strand
ACAGAAGTTCTACCGACTGTTGAGCAATCACGAACTCTTCGTTCGTTGGAATAACCATTGCTACTGCGTCTAACATCTCTGATTTAGCGATGATACCTTCTGCGCCAAAGCGAGCGGCTTCATTGCCTGCAACGTCTTCAACAAAACCAAGAATCTTAAGGTTGCTTAGGATCTCACGGCGAATTGGTAGAGAGTTCTCACCGATACCACCAGTGAAGATGATGCCGTCTAAAGAGTCTAGCGTTGCAAGGTAAGAAGCAACGTATTTAGCAACGCGGTAAGTAAACACCTCGAAAGCAAGCTTAGCGCCTTCGTGGCCCTCTTCCATCGCTTCTAGGATGCCACGAGCATCGCTCGTAAGACCAGACACGCCAAGGAAGCCAGACTCCTTGTTTAGAGAATTAAAGACTTGCTCTTGTGACCAACCTTTTTTAAGTAGGTATTCGATGATACCTGGATCTAAATCACCACAACGTGTGCCCATCATAAGGCCAGAAAGCGGTGTGAAGCCCATTGACGTATCAACACTGTTACCGTCTTTGATAGCACATACAGATGCACCGTTACCTAGGTGAACAGAGATGAAGCTAGCTTGTTCAACTGGCTTGTTGACCATTTTCGCAGCTTCACGGCTAACGAAGTAGTGGCTCGTACCGTGGAAACCGTAACGACGAACACCGAAGTCTGTGTATAGTTCTTTTGCGATTGCACCAGTAAATGCACGTTGTGGCATTGTTTGGTGGAAAGCCGTATCAAATACAGCAAATTGAGGTAAAGAAGGGAAAGCTTCAATCGCAGCGCGGATACCAATAGCACCTGCAGGGTTATGAAGTGGAGCTAGGTCAGATAGGCTCTCAATCTCACTCGTTACTTCTTCAGTAATACGAACCGTTTGAGTGAACTTCTCGCCGCCGTGAACGATACGGTGCCCGATAGCCACTATATCAGCAGTGAAGCCTAGATCTTCCATCAATCCAACCAGTTTGCCAATGGCAATTTTGTGGTGGTTATCTTCACCTTGAATGGCAATTTCAGTTTTCTGACCTTGATACTTCCAGCTCATAC
>NZ_JBFRSN010000481.1:0-3788 GCF_041473595.1 Vibrio sp. 10N.222.46.A1 | reverse complement strand
AGATATTGGTAACCATCTTGTCGAAGATTCTCTTTTAATGATGCGGTAAACTCTGCGCTCTAAAAAACAGTTTAGGGACAAACTATGAGCAGCGTTGTAGATCAGGAGCAATTGATGAATTCGAAACGAACAGCAACACCCAGCAAAGTACTGTGTATTGGGCGCAATTATGTTGATCACATCGAAGAGCTTAATAATGTTATCCCTGACTCTATGGTGGTGTTTAATAAGCCGAGCACTAGCGTTACGTCTTCTCTATCATCTTTCCATCAAGAAACGTTACATTATGAAGCTGAAATCTGCTTCATTGTTGAAAACGGTGAATACTCTGCCGTGGGGCTAGGTTTAGACCTTACCAAACGCGAGTTACAAAGTAGTTTGAAGGCGAAAGGTCTGCCTTGGGAGCGTGCTAAAGCTTTTGATGGTTCTGCTGTTTTTAGTCGCTTTGTTCCCATAGATAACTTGGACCTATCTGACTTAAACATAGAGTTATTTATTAACTGTGTCCGCGTTCAAAAAGGGCATGTTGAACAGATGCTTTATTCCCCACAGACCATCCTCGAAGAGTTATCTTCTTATACGACTTTGCTTGACGGTGATGTTGTGATGACGGGCACTCCGAAAGGTGTTGGAGAGGTACATCAAGGTGATATTTTCCTTGGTCGTCTAAAGTGTGGTGAAACCACTGTGATTGAGATCGAGTGGGTAGCACGTTAATTAGTCTTTTGTATTTAGTTAATAAATTGGTTTTACTGTTTATTAATGGTGTTTAATTCGATTGATTTAACACCTAGCAACTGATTGCATCTGGAAGGGTGTTAGTAATTGATATAAAATTCGCCTCCATTTTTATCAATACTGAAACCCATGATCGATTTAACCATCCTACCTGTTTACCTGACGGCCGTTGTAGCTCTTCTCCTTTTACCAGGCCCTGATATGTTACTCATCGCAAGCTCAAGCATGAGCTATGGCCGTAAAGTCGGTGTGTTTGCGAGCTTAGGTAATGCGACTTCTGGAATTATCCTGACAGTATTGGCAGCAATGGGCGTTTCAGCATTGATTGCGATGAGTCCAGTGGCTTTAAAAGCTCTTCATCTATTAGGCGGTGCATACTTATTAAAGATGGGGTGGGATTGTCTTCGAACAGAACAGGGCAATGCGCCTGAGTTAAGCGATAACCGTGCTGCAAAAGCGTACTACCAACGAGCACTTATTAGTAACCTGCTTAATCCTAAAGCGTTGGTTTTTTTCGTGATGTTCTTACCGCAGTTTGTATCGACGAGTATTGAAGCGACTTCGGGCGAGCAGATGCTCGTTCTGGGTTTATTGCTGAATGTGCTAGGTTTGACGTTCAACTTTTTACTTGTGGCGTTAGTGGGCACTATTGGTAAATCTTTGGTAGAAAATGCAAAGTTTCGTACCTATCAGCAAAAAGTGATGGGCGGAGTTTTCATCGTGTTAGCGGTGTGGATGTTGTCTTCCTTCTTTACCTCGTAGACTGCAACTCAAACAGTTTATCGGGGTTAGCCGCCGATACAAAAATGGACGCTTCGAGCGTCCATTTTTTATGTCTATCAGTTACATATTGCACTTCATGGAACTGATGTTTTGAAAGAATGATGATCTAAGAGTTCAACTCTTTCTGGTGTTGTTCGATGAGCCTATCCATGTACTCTTCACCGCGCTTGCGAGTATCGTCATAGGTTTCTGTCCCTTCGAACTTTGTTACCGTCTCATAATAAACCTTAACTTTTGGTTCTGTTCCTGAAGGGCGGACGATAATGCGTGAACCATCCTCGAGATGATAGATGAGTACGTCACTTACTGGCAGGTTAATCGCTTCGGTAGCCCCACCGACAATAAAGCGCAAAGAAGACTGCAGATCTTCAATCACAGAGATAGCGACACCGTTTATTGCTTTAGGTTGTGCCGCTCGGAGTTTAGAACCAATCGATGGTGAATCTGGGTCTAGGGCAATACTTCGTTGCGCGTTGGTATGAACCCCATGTTCAAATGAAATTTGAGCGAGAAGATCCCAAACGGTTCGCCCTTGAGATTTTAACTCCTCAACCAGTTGAGCAAACACGACGATAGCAGACAGCCCATCTTTGTCTCGTACCTGAGTACCAATTGTGTAGCCTAACGCTTCTTCATAGGCGAACAAGAACTCGTTTTTCTCATCTTCTAATTGCATGCCAATATTCGCTAACCATTTAAAGCCAGTCAGCGTTTGGAAGTAAGTCGCACCATGGGATTGAGCCACTTTCTCAAGTAGAGTTGAAGATACGATACTGTTACCAACTAACTGGTTTTTAGTGTGTGGCTTTGATAGCAAGTAGTGCGCGAATAACACACCCACTTGGTCACCCGTGAGCATTTTGTACGAGTCATCTTCAGTTCTAACTTTATCATCGGTTCGAACGGCAACGGCAAATCGGTCTGCATCTGGGTCATTAGCGCAAGCGATGTCGGCATCGACACTTTTTGCTAAGTTAACCACAAGATCCATCGCGCCTTTTTCTTCCGGATTGGGGAAGTTTACGGTTGGGAAGTGACCATCTGGTTCTCTCTGTTCGGCAACACTGAACACCTTATGGAAACCAGAATCATGAAGTAGATCTTCCGCCATTTGTGCGCCGACACCATGCATAGCGGTATAGGTGATGGTGGTGTTCGCCGATTCGATCTCTTTACTCACGTGTGGACTCTGGTTGATAGCAGCACGATAGGTCTGATAGTAACCTTCAGTTAACCATACCAACTTACCTTGTGTTTCAGCGTCACTAAGGCTCATCAATGGGATGGGCTTGGTCGATGCGATATCTATTTCAGCAGCAATGCCTGCATCATGAGGGGGAATGATTTGAGCGCCATTCTCCCAGTACACTTTGAAGCCATTGTACTCCGGCGGGTTGTGGCTCGCCGTCACGACAACCGCCGCCGCCGCGTTGAAGTGCTCAATACCAAAGGCAACGATAGGTGTCGCTGCAACATTCGAAGTTAGGTAAACCTTAATACCTAAAGCGGTGAGTACAGAAGCTGTATCAATCGCGAATTGCTTTGAATCTAAACGACCGTCGTAGCCAACCACTACACCACGCATAGAGGCATTTTCGACATGTTCAATTAAATAGTGGCCAAGGCCTGTGGCTGTTTCTTGTATGACCAAGCGGTTCATTCTATTTGGGCCGCATCCGACTTTGCCGCGCAGTCCCGCCGTTCCGAATTCTAATCGTTGAATAAAGCGGTCTTCAAGTTCGTCGTGCATTCCCTCATCGATAAGGTATTGAAGCTCTTCACGAGTTCTTGGGTCTGGGTCTCTCGCTAACCAGTTCATTGCATCTTGCATAATCACTAAACCTTTTAATATCGGGGTGTCTTTCTGTTGATTTAATTTAAATGATACTGATTATCATTTCTATGAAAGCAATCGTAAAACTCGATTTAAAATAAATTCCAACAGCAAGGGAAAGGCATATGGGTAAAGCCACTTCAAATAATTGACTGTTTAATAAGTAAACTTACCTTGAACAATTGGATATCACTAACTAGCCTTTTACATAAATATAACAAAACTTAACAAGTTCGTCGTTTTTGAATCTTTAGTGGAAACTTACAACGCTTATGATCCGTATCGGTTCTTAAGTTCAGATGATGTCAGCAGCCCGTTTACAGGCTAGCTCCATGTGAGTTGTAGATTGAGATTCAGCTTTTCATGTTCAGCTGGAATAACAATGAATGTTGTCTGGCTCGGAATGACACATAGCTCGTAATGACATGTAGTT
>NZ_JBFRSN010000480.1:0-9329 GCF_041473595.1 Vibrio sp. 10N.222.46.A1 | reverse complement strand
TTTCACGCTCTTGAACAGACTTTTCTGGAAAACAAAGCGCGAGGTTTATACGTGCCTTTTGTACTGAGCCACGTTGCTTCTTCGCCATTTTTGTCGCCACGAATTTTGCTATGGCTACTCGAATCGAGTTTGGCAGCAAAGAAATGGGTAGACATAGGCATAGCCCGAGCCAAGTTCCCCAGTGTTTTGGTGATAAAAACGCACTGATGAATTTGGGGTTGTATGCTTTAGGATCGTAGTCGTCGCGTTGAGTTGTCACTGTAAACCTTTAACTGGCGATATATATTGAACAAGCTAACAGTATACCGTTAGCTTGTTTTCGGGAGAGTGTAATCTAGCGATTAACTGACTGCATGTACTCGCTGACGCCTTCAGCAACCGATTTAAATTGAACATCGCAACCGGCATTACGCAACTTAGTTAAATCAGCTTGAGTAAACTCTTGGTAAGCACCTTTCAAATGCTCAGGGAATGGGATAGTTTCAATCTCTCCCTTACCGTGATGCTTAATCACCGCTTTTGCGACTTCTTCAAATGATTCGGCATTACCTGTACCTAGGTTGAAGATACCTGATACGCCATTTTTTAAGAACCACAGGTTTACGGCCGCAACATCACCAACATACACAAAATCACGCTTGAAGGTTTCGCTTCCTGCGAATAATTTCGGGTTTTCACCAGCGTTCATTTGATTGTTTAGGTGGAAAGCGACAGAAGCCATGCTGCCTTTGTGCTGTTCACGTGGACCGTAGACATTGAAGTATCGAAACCCAGTGATTTGAGAAAGCGTTTCGTTGTGTGCGGTTGCATCTGCAGTTAAGCGACGCACATAGTTATCAAATCGCTGTTTTGAATAGCCGTATACGTTTAGCGCGCCTTCGTACTGCGGCTCTTCAATAAAGGTATCGGTTTCACCATAAGTGGCAGCAGAAGAAGCATACAAGAACGGAATCTCGCGCTCGATACAGTAATGCAGCAACTCTTTCGAGTATTCGTAGTTGTTTAGCATCATGTATTTGCCATCCCACTCTGTGGTTGCTGAGCATGCACCTTCATGGAAAACAGCCTCAATGTGACCGAAATCATCGCCAGCCATAACTTGAGTTAGAAAGTCATCACGATCCATGTAATCGGTGATATCTAGGTCAACCAGGTTCTTAAATTTTTTGCCATCTTTTAAGTTGTCGACAACTAGAATATCGTTGTGGCCTGCTTCATTGAGCGCCTTAACAATATTGCTGCCAATCATGCCTGCACCACCAGTTACGATAATCATATTTCTTCCTACTTTTTTGAATACAAACTCACACGAGTATAGCAAGGAACAAACGAAGCGAGCTAGCGGAATAATTCTTTAATTCTAGTGTAATGTAGTGATGTTAATTGAGATATTCTATCCATTTTCGTCAGAGCTAATTCGACCAGATGTGAACAGGTCGATCTATCTGTTTAGTGGCGATATACTGAACCACTAAACGGATAGGGATCTAATTACTAATGAAAACACGTGACAAGATTGTTTACGCAGCTCTAGAGCTTTTTAATGAGCACGGCGAGCGTAGTATTACGACCAATCATATTGCTGAGCACATCGAAATCAGCCCAGGTAACCTCTACTACCACTTCCGCAACAAACAAGAAATTGTACGTGATATCTTTACTCTCTACTCGACTGAGTTACTTGAAAGGTTTACTCCGATTCAAGGGCAGCAAGAAAGCCTGACGCTACTAAAAAGCTACTTAGATTCAATCTTCACATTGATGTGGAAGTACCGATTCTTCTATGCGAACCTGCCTGAAATATTGTCTCGTGATGAAAAGCTGCATCTTGATTACATGGCCGTTCAAGAAAAGCTGCAAACGAATCTTGTGGATATTATGAGAGCTTTTGTTGAGTTGAACTTGCTAAAAGCAACAGATACAGAAATGAAGTCGATGGTCACATCTCTCCACTTGATCGCATCGGGTTGGTTGGCGTATCAGTCGGCGATGTCTCCAAAATCTCAAATTACGGAGCAAGTTGTTCACCAAGGAATGCTGCAGATGATCGCAACCGTTAAACCGATTGCAACGACTCAAGGCTTTGAGCAACTGACATTGTTAGAAGATGGTGTAAGAGCGCTGAACAGCAAATAAAAGCGAAGATGTGGGTAAGCGGTAAGTCGGATTCGGGTAACGAGAGCGGAAAAGCGCAGATTCGAGTGGTGGGATATAAATCGTGACGTCATTCCCTACAGCGAGGAACGAGCGTGATAGGGAATCTCTCTTTATCCTCGAGGGTAGCAATCTCAAGCGAGATTCCAGATATTTCGTCCCTCAATTCTGGAATGACTGAGTTTGATTAATGCGAATTCGGAAATTTTCAGCTCTTTGGGCTTGTTCTTCGCATCTCGGTTACTTATATCTCGTATCTGTTTTTACCTAACCAACCATCTTTTCGGGTTTTGAGCTTGGCTGTTTCTACGAATTTCAAAGTACAGCGATGGTCGGGTTTGTCCACCAGTGTCACCGGCGAGAGCTATCGCCTCACCCGCTTTAACCTTGTCACCTTCTTTCTTTAAAAGCGCTTGGTTAAAGCCATACAGTGTCATGTCGCCTTTACCGTGATCAAGCAGCACCACTAAGCCATACCCACGTAAATACTCTGCGAATACGACGGTGCCTGAGTAAACAGATTTTACCTGCTGACCGTATTTCGCTTTGATCACCATGCCTTTCCAATTTACTTGGCCAGTTTGGCGTGAGCCGTAGTTATGCAGAACTTTATCTTTGATTGGCCAAGGCAGTTTACCTTTACGTTTGGCTAAGCCATCCATAGGGACAGCATTGCGTCTCTCTCGTGCGGCTTTTTCTGCTTTCGCTATTTCGGCTTTTAGGCGAGTTTCATTACGTTGAAGTTCGGCTAAGTAATTTTTGTCGCCAGAGATGTTTTTCTTAATACTGCCGACAGTCTTTTTACGCTGTGTTTGGGTCTGCGATAGTTTGTTGCGCTTTGCTACCTGTTGATTTAACAGCGTTGCTATTTGTTCTTGCTCAAGTTGGCGTTGCTTATGGCTTTCTTCTAATTCAAGTTGAGTTTGTTCGATCGTTTTGATTGTTGCAGATCGCGCTTTGGCGAGGTGTTGGTAATAGTGACTAATGCGGTCCTCTTCAACGCCAGTATTTAAGATGTGAGAAGAGGCTTTGGCTCTGCTGGTCATGTAGTAAGTCTGAATCAGCTGCTCTAACTTGTCGGTATGGGCTTTTTTCTGTGCTGTAAGCGCTTTAATCTTATTATCTAAGCTAGCAACATTAGCATTGGCGGTATTGAGTTGTTTTTTACTTGTTTTAATGGCTTTTTCAAGCAAGGAGATAGAGAGCTCTTGTTGCTTGAGGTTTGCCTGTAAATTGTCGAGCTTCTTCTGTTGTGAGGATAGTGTTTTTTGTTGACGAGATATCTCACTCGACACACCTTTCAGCTCCCCTTTCGATGCGGCAAGTGGCGATGCAGAGAAAAGAACAGCGCAAAGGCTGGAAGATATCAAAAGAACAGTGCTAATTACTTGGACTGGTTTCATCATTATCGTCATGTTGCTCTTATTAGTTTTCAGCATCTGCTCTTAAGTCTTTCGTATCTCGGCTCATCGAACCTAGAATCAGCTCTTATATTCCATCACCATGAATGAAATTTTGCGAGCGACCATTGAAGCCTTGGTCCATATCTAAAGATGGTTTATCTGTTTTCGGTTTTCCGACAATTTTTGCAGGAACGCCTGCGACTGTTGTATGAGGTGGCACGGCTTGTAGTACCACAGAGCATGAACCAATCTTCGCGCCTTCACCTACTTCAATGTTGCCGAGTATTTTAGCTCCGGCCCCAATCATTACGCCTTCGCGGATTTTGGGGTGACGGTCGCCGCCTTCTTTACCAGTACCACCAAGGGTAACGTCTTGAAGGATCGATACATCATTTTCGACGACAGCAGTTTCACCAATCACGATACCAGTGGCGTGGTCGAGCATGATAGCTTTACCGATACGAGCCGCTGGGTGAATATCAACTTGGCAAGCAACTGAAATTTGGTTTTGTAGGTAAGTAGCAAGTGCGATACGCCCTTGTTTCCACAACCAGTTAGCTACTCGGTAACCTTGCAGAGCGTGGTAGCCTTTCAGATAAAGTAGAGGCATCGAGTACATCTCGACCGCAGGATCTCGATTTACCGTCGCGCAAATATCACAAGCTGCCGCATCAATAATCGATTGATCCTGCTTAAATGCTTGTTCAACCACTTCACGTACTGCCATTGCTGGCATTGAAGCCGTCTTTAGCTTGTTTGCTAGGATGTAGCTAAGGGCTGCGCCTAAACTTTCATGGTTGATGATCGTGGCATGATAAAAACTCGCAAGCATAGGTTCTTGCTCTGACTGCTGTCGAGCTTCCTTCACTATGCATTGCCAAACTTTTTGCTGTTCACAGTGTTTCATTTTTCCATCCATTCCTTTAAACCAGATACGCGTAGCGAGATGAGAGATATGAAGAGCTTAGAAAAGCCAATTAGCGTAAATGAGATTCCAGATACTTCATTCTTCAATGACGAGCATTATACTAACGTCATCTTCAAGAGTGAGGTACGAGCGAGTTGGAGAACTTTGTTCGGGTCATTTACTTTATGCTATTCGCATCTTGATTACCCGTACCTCTAACTCTCTTCGTATCTCGCTTACTCTAATTTCGTATCTGCTCTTACTATCTTTCTGACTTTTTGTCTCTAGCAAGCAGATCTTGTGCTGCTAGGTGTGCATCTTTCCCTTGATACAACACTTGATAAATCTGTTCAACAATGGGCATTTCAACGCCCATACGTTCTGATAGTAACCAAACTTCTTTGGTGTTGCGATAACCTTCCACTACTTGGCCAATTTCGTCTTGTGCTGTATCTACATCTTTACCTGCGCCAAGTGCCAAACCAAAGCGACGGTTACGTGATTGGTTATCAGTACAGGTTAGCACTAGGTCACCCAATCCAGCCATGCCCATGAAGGTTTCTGGTTGCGCACCAAGAGCTGCGCCTAGTCGACTCATCTCAGCTAGACCGCGAGTGATAAGTGCAGTACGTGCATTGGCACCAAAACCAATACCATCCGACATGCCAGCACCAATGGCGATAACGTTTTTAACCGCGCCACCAAGCTGCATGCCAATAAAATCTGAATTTGCGTACACACGGAACGTTTTGCCACAGTGAATCTTTTCTTGAAGTTGCTCAAGGAATTCTGCATCAGGGGAAGCCACAGAGATTGCCGTTGGCATACCCATCGCAAGCTCTTTGGCGAAGGTAGGTCCTGATAGAACTGCTAACGAGTACCCATTACCAAGCACATCGTGAGCGACATCTTTTAGCAGGCGACCAGTTTCCGGCTCTAAACCTTTAGTAGCCCAGCAGATACGAGAACAATCTGTTAAGTGAGGCTTAAGGCTATTTAAAACGATATCAAATACGTGGCTAGGGACGACAACAAGAAGATCACGACTTGCTGTTACTGCCTTCTCAAGGTCTGACTCGATGATTAGGCTTTCTGGGAAGTCGATATTTGGTAGAAATTCATTATTTGCGCGCTCGGATTCGAGACGAGCCATGTGAACAGGATCATGCCCCCACAGAACAACGTTTGCACCGTTACGCGCTAGAGAGATAGCTAAAGAGGTTCCGTAAGAACCTGCGCCAATTACTGTCATGGCGATCTCTTTGCCGTAAGCGTTTGTCGAGATTGTCGGGCGAATTGTTTCTGTCATGCTTCCACCTAAAAATAATGAGGGAAATCGAAGAGTTCTGGAAAAGCTTTCCACTAAAATCAGAGGAGCTTTCAATTTTAGTACAGTGTAAAGAAAAAATGCACATCGCAGAAGTTGCGATGTGCATTTAAAAGCTAACTAGCGCTTGAATCGTTGGAGTTAAGTTCTACTTTGAGACTTAAGCCTGTTCGCCTTCAGCTTGCTGAGCTTGGTTTTGTAGGTAGTTCATGAACAAAGCATCAAAGTTAACTGGTGCTAGGTTCAGTTGTGGGAACGTACCTTTAACCACTAGGCTAGAAATTGTTTCTCGAGCGTATGGGAACAGGATGTTCGGGCAAAATGCACCTAGGCAATGAGCTAGTTGGCCAGCTTCCATTTCGCTTGCAGAGAAGATGCCGCCTTGTTGAACTTCACAAAGGAATGCAGTGTCTTCTGCATTCTTAACTGTAACCGTTAGACGTAGGATTACTTCGTACACGCCTTCGCCAAGTTCACGGCTTTGAGTGTCTAGGTCCAGTTTTACATCTGGGTTCCACTCTTTTTGAAACATGTCTGGAGAGTTTGGCGCTTCGAAAGATACGTCTTTTAGGAAGATACGTTGGATTGCGAAGTTCTGTTGTGCGTCTTGTTGTGCTGCTTCAGCCATTTTCTTATCCTTAAAAATTTATAATTAGGCTTCGTTCGCCATCTCTGTTGAACAAAACCTTAAAGTCATATTCGTTTAGTTAGGTCAGCTTACCTTTAACTACTTTTTACCTTTCACCAAAGGTAGGTTAGCTTCGCTCCAAGCCACTAAGCCGCTTTTCAGCACGCTTACGTTTTCGAAACCAGCTTTAACCAGTAGGTTAGCGCTTTCTTGAGCTGTTTGACCTGTCTTACATACTACGATGATTGGGTCGGCTTTGTGGCTTTCAAGGCTACCAAAGCTATTTGCTTTGATATCTGACGGCAAAATGTGAACTGCGTCAGTAATATGGCCCTTTTTGAACTCATCCTTAGTACGAATATCAACCACAACACCGTTTTCACGATTAATCATGTGTGTGGTTTGCGCTGCCGTGATCTCTTTGTAAGCTGCGTTTGATGTCTTGATAACGTTCGCAATGATGGCAACAACCAAGCCGATCCATACGATGGCTAAAATCATATTATCTTGAACAAATGGAACTAACTCTTGCATACCTTGAACTCTTATTCGTTATTGGGCGAAAAACTATAGGCCAAGAGTATAGCGAGATTTGGAGTTTGGTGTACATAGGATTATCAAACTTTGAACACTCTCAGGAGCAAAGTTTAACGATTTTTTTTGATTATATTTCCCGTTACATAGATAATAGCTGTATTTACATTTTTAGTTTTAAATGCGCAGTGTGGTTTTCGCTTATTGACCAAAGGGCGGTAGCGTGCCTGATAGTAGTGCTACTGCGTGTTGGTCTGTTGATTATCAAGGTTTATTTTAGGAGTTTTTGTGAAGATATTAGTCACCGGTGGTGCTGGTTTTATTGGCTCAGCAGTTATACGTCACATTATAAATAAGACAACGGACAGTGTGGTAAACGTTGATAAACTCACTTATGCAGGTAATCTAGAATCTCTTATAGAAGTAGATTCGAATGGACGTTACGCGTTCGAGCAAGTGGATATCTGTAATCGTTCAGAGCTTGACCGAGTGTTCTCTGAGCACAAACCGGATGCTGTCATGCATCTAGCTGCTGAGTCACATGTTGATCGCTCTATTACCGGCCCTGCAGCGTTTATCGAAACCAATATTGTCGGCACTTATACCTTGCTAGAAGCGACACGTGAATATTGGAATAAGCTTGAAGAGGGTGCAAAAGCAGAATTTCGTTTTCACCATATCTCTACTGATGAAGTGTATGGCGACCTTCCGCATCCGGATGAAGTTCCAGAAGGGACTGAGCTGCCAATGTTCTTGGAAACAACCTCGTATGAACCATCAAGTCCATACTCTGCTTCAAAAGCATCAAGTGATCACTTAGTACGCGCATGGTTACGTACTTACGGTCTCCCTACTATCGTAACCAATTGCTCTAACAACTATGGTCCTTACCATTTTCCTGAAAAATTGATCCCATTAGTCATTTTGAATGCTTTAGAAGGAAAAGACCTTCCTATCTATGGTAAAGGCGACCAAATTCGTGACTGGTTGTTTGTTGAAGATCATGCACGGGCACTCTACAAAGTAGTGTCTGAAGGTAAAGTCGGGGAGACATACAATATTGGTGGCCACAACGAGAAGAAAAACCTCGAAGTCGTAAACACTATTTGTGACATCTTAGATACTTTAGTACCGAAAGAGTCAGCGTATGCAGAACAAATTACCTATGTTCAAGACCGCCCTGGTCATGACCGCCGTTACGCCATTGACTCATCTAAAATGCAGCGTGAGTTAGGTTGGACACCCGAGGAGACGTTTGAAACAGGTCTTCGTAAAACGGTGCAATGGTATCTAGACAATTCAGCGTGGTGTCAAAATGTACAAGATGGTAGTTACCAACGTGAGCGTTTAGGTGTAGAAAAAACTGAATCAAAGGGAAGTAAATAATGAAAGGTATTGTTCTAGCTGGTGGTTCAGGCACTCGTTTGTACCCATTGACTCGTGGTGTATCAAAGCAACTCTTGCCGATCTACGACAAACCAATGGTGTTTTACCCGATTTCTACATTGATGTTAGCTGGAATCAAAGACATCTTGATTATCACGACTCCAGAAGATAATGCAGGTTTTAAGCGCTTGCTTGGTGATGGTTCTGATTTTGGTATTAGTCTTGAGTATGCTATTCAACCAAGCCCAGATGGTTTAGCACAAGCTTTCATTATAGGTGAAGATTTTATTGGTGATGATTCTGTTTGTTTAGTACTCGGCGACAATATCTTCTATGGGCAATCATTTAGTGACACTTTAAAAAATGCTGCCAGCCGTGAAAGTGGTGCGACAGTTTTTGGCTACCAAGTCAAAGACCCAGAGCGTTTTGGTGTGGTCGAATTTGATGAAGAGATGAAAGCGATTTCGATTGAAGAAAAGCCGGCAACACCAAAATCCAATTACGCGGTAACGGGTTTGTATTTCTACGATAATCGCGTGGTGGAAATGGCCAAGCAAGTGAAGCCCTCTCATCGTGGTGAGTTAGAAATTACCACGCTAAATGAAATGTACTTAAACGATGGTTCACTGAATGTGGAATTATTAGGTCGCGGTTTTGCGTGGCTAGATACCGGTACGCATGAAAGCCTACACGAAGCCTCTTCTTTCGTCCAAACGATTGAAAATGTCCAAGGTTTGAAAGTCGCGTGTTTAGAAGAAATCGCTTGGCGTAACGGTTGGTTGAGTGATGAACAAGTTCTGACTCTAGCTAAACCAATGATGAAAAATGAATATGGTCAGTACTTAACGCGCCTAGTTAGTGAATCTCAAAAGAGGGCTGATGCTTAATGCGTGTATTAATTACCGGTTGTCATGGTCAAGTGGGCTCTTGTCTAACTAAACAATTAGCCAATAATGAAAATATAGCAGTATTAGCTCTTGATAGAGAGCA
>NZ_JBFRSN010000479.1:0-702 GCF_041473595.1 Vibrio sp. 10N.222.46.A1 | reverse complement strand
GGCTTGATAGGCGGCTTTTTTATTATGACGGTTTAAGGCTGATTTTAAGTGCTGCGTTGTGGTAACGGCTTGAGTTGGGCGTTACCCTTCGGGCAAGGCTTTTCGCTTGTATCTTTCATCTATGGCCTAAGAGTGGCATCACCCTGGTGAGTCACTGCGTGCCGCCCCAGGCTGTGCCTCTCTACAGCCCCTATCTAAAAGGATATCGCTGCAATCCTGAACGCCTGCGCTACTGCGTAGCTGCGCCTCGTCGTGCCTCCTCGTTACCTTTCACTGATTTCAATTAAGTTCGAGTAAGGGCTTTCTGTCTTATGTGCCGATTTCCCTTTCGACTCGCATCATTTGATGGGGCTCGCAGGCTGTTAACCCTCCTCAATCAGAACCTTCTCTGCAAGGGTAAATGAACGCTTCGCGCCCCTGCAGAGAAGAACCATGTTTGAGGTAGGGACAGCCAAGCGGCTCCATAAAAGTGATACTCAAACAGAAAGGAAACTCCTCATGGCACAACGACAATCAACCCCAACTCTCTCTAAATCGAATTTCAGCGACCAGCGTTTCGCCGCTGGCCACGAAAGCTCACCAAAAAATGATATCTCTTTGGGCGTGCACCCAGTAGGGCTAAGTCGTGATGTTGTCCTATCATGATCAATATCTGTGGAAAATATTGTCGTGATTGCCGCTCATGTAAAAGCAAGAGCCAGG
>NZ_JBFRSN010000478.1:0-7318 GCF_041473595.1 Vibrio sp. 10N.222.46.A1 | reverse complement strand
AAACTAGAAACTAGAAACGTAAAAGGCTTGAACTCTTAGAGTCCAAGCCTTTTTTGTATCTATAGGATTTGAAATGTTACTACCAGAAGCTTTTACAAGCGCTTGGGCTTTACTTCCTAGACTTTACTTAAAGCGCAGCGACTTGTGGGCGAACACCTAGCGTATGGCAAAGTGCATAAGTCATTTCTGCACGGTTTAGCGTGTAAAAGTGGAAATCTTTCACACCTTCACGGCTTAGCGTACGAACCATATCGATCGCTTGGCTAGCACCGACTAACTGACGAGTTGTTGGATCATCATCCAAGCCTTCGAACTGCTTCGCCATCCAACCTGGTACTTTTACGTTATTCATCGCAGCAAAACGAGACGCTTGCTTGAAGTTAGAAACCGGCAAGATACCCGGTACAATCTCTACGTCAACGCCAGCCGCCACACAACGGTCACGAAAACGTAAGTAGCTTTCGACATCGAAGAAGAACTGAGTGATTGCACGGTTTGCACCCGCATCCACTTTACGCTTTAGGTTAATAAGATCAGATTGAGCGCTTTTTGCTTCAGGGTGAACCTCAGGGAATGCCGCTACTGATATATCAAAGTCGTGACGAGATTTAAGCAGCTCGACTAAATCAGACGCATACATATCTGGCGCACCACCGCCTGCTGGAATATCACCGCGCAACGCAACAATACTTTCAATGCCATTTGCCCAGTAATCGTCGGCAATTTGAATCAGCTCTTCGCGGCTAGCATCAATACACGTTAAGTGTGGTGCAGCAACTAAGCCTGTTTGGTTCTTAATTTCTTTAATGATTGAGTGGGTACGATCACGCTCACCCGAGTTTGCACCATAGGTTACTGATACAAATTTAGGTTGAAGTGTTTTAAGACGGTGAACAGAATTCCACAGGGTCTCTTCCATCTTCTCACTGCTTGGTGGGAAAAATTCAAATGACACATTGATGTTGTCAGAAAGCTCTGCAATATTCTGATTTAAAGCGTCGATATGACTTGCGTGTGTGTATCCCATCTTACTCTCCCTGTGGCAAAAGCAACCACTAAATAATCTCAAATCCCTAGCGACGTTTAGACGTCTATATGTCTCCAGAATGAATTGAATACGATTTAATGTCAACAGATCCATTATGAATTTTTTTCAAGTAGATAGTGAGAAAAGCTCAAGCCGATAGGTGGGTCGCAAAGAAGAAATAATGTAGAAAAAAGGCTGAAAACACATCGTGCTTTCAGCCTTATTTATCTTAGTGGATAGTATGCTATTTACGCATTTAAACAATTAATCTGAGTATTAAAGCAATTGATCTGACTATTAAGCCAATCGCTCTAAGTATTAAACCAACCGCTCTAAGTATTAAAACAGGCTAGACATTCTGTTTAAATCAGACTGAATTGCACCAGCTGTCACTTCACGACCAGCACCTGGGCCACGAATAACCAATGGATTATCTTTGTACCATTTGCTCTCAATCGCAAAGATGTTGTCGCAAGGCAGTAAGTTCGCCAGAGCGTGTTCTTTAGATAACGCTTCAACGCCTACCGTTGCCTTACCATTCTTCTCTAAACGCGCTACGTAACGAAGGACCTTCTGTTGAGACTGCGCTTTCTCTAAACGCTCGGCCAACTCTTCACTCAGTACAGAAGCTTTATCAAAGAAGTCATCCACTGACAGATCTTGTAATTCTTCAGGTACCAATGATTCTACTTTGACGTTTTCAGGCTCAATATCTAAACCCGATTCACGCGCCAGAATCACTAGCTTACGCATCACGTCAGAGCCATCGAGGTCAGCACGAGGATCCGGTTCCGTCAGGCCTTGTTGCCACGCTAAATCAACCAACTCGCTGAACGGCACAGTGCCATCAAACTGTTGGAATAACCAAGATAGAGTGCCCGAGAAGATACCTGACAGAGCAATAATATCGTCACCGCTTTCGCGCAGGTCACGTACCGTGTGGTTAATCGGTAAGCCAGCACCCACTGTCGCATTGTACAGCCAATGACGGCTGATCTTAGCGAAAGCATCTTGTACCTGATGGTAATACTCGCTTGATGCAGAACCTGCCACCTTGTTAGCTGAGATCAGGTGGATACCTTGTTGTGCGACTTGCAGGTATTTTGCAGCAAGCACCGGGCTTGCCGTGACATCGAGTACTACAGCTTCATCGTAACCCTGAATAGAACCCAAACGCTCTAGCCAGTCGTTGCCGTTATTGGCAATCGCTTCATCATCAAAACGCTTGCTCACAGAAGTCGCATCAATGCCTTGATCATCGAACCAATAAGTTTGGCTATCAATCACCGCAACCAATTCAAAGTTCATTCCACGACGCTTTTCAAGTTCCGCTTTTTGCTCAGCAAACAGGCTTAACCAACTTGAACCAATATTGCCCTTGCCACATAAAGCAATCGCAACACGCTTCTGCGCTTGGAACAGTTGAGAGTGAATGCCTTTCACTAGGCTTGATGTTTCACTCTTACGAATCACAGCCACTAAGCTCAAGCCAGAGTTCGCTTCTGAGATAAACTCAACCGGTGAGCTCTTGAGTTGTTGGTAGAATCCATAACAATGGTTCGGGTTCTTAGTCACACCAGCACCCACCGCCGCAATCAGAGAGAAGCCTTCTTTAAGCTTAATTTCCGCTTCAATCGCGTGGTCTTGTAGATATTCCAACGCACCACCAGCAATCTCTTCCGTGTAGGCAAGGCGCAAGCAGTGCTGATCCGGTTCAAGCTCATAAGCAAGCGGCTCAAGTTGAGCTCGCTTAAGGCCTTCAAGGACTTCACTTTCTAAGCGGTCAAAATCATGGCCATGACCAAAGGTCAGCTGAACGATCAGAACTTCATCCAGAGAGGTAATAATTTTTGCGCCGCGACCCGATGCCAGTACACGCTCTATTTGTGTAGAGCCCGCCTCCGGCTGGTAGCTGCAGCGCAAGCTGAGATCCATAGCACTTTGAGCCACAGGCTGTAGCGTTCGGCTATGGAGCACTGGAGCCGCCAGACGAGCGAGTTCACTCGCTTCATCAAGGCGAAGCAGAGGCAACAAACACGCATCCGAAACCAAACGAGGGTCAGCGCTGTAAACGCCCGCCACGTCACTCCAAATCGTCACACGTTCAACTTCAGCCAAGGCGCCAATCACGGTTGCTGAGTAATCTGAACCGTTACGACCAAGCAGTACTGTTTCACCTTCGCAGTTCTGAGCCATAAAGCCCGTAATCACCACTCGGCAATGCGTATGCTGAGCCAAAACTTCTTTAATCAGAGGATAAGAACGCGCGCGATCCACTTCGGGTTGAGCACCCGCTTCTGCACGTAAAAAGGCACGCGCATCTTGAGCAACTGCTTGTAAGTCATGTTGGCACAACAGAGCGGCTAACAAACGTGAAGACCAAACCTCACCGTGTCCTAACACCTGTGCTTTTTGCGATTCGCTTAGAGGAGCAGTTAGCTCACCTAAAGCAGTAAATTCTTGTTGAATAGTGGCCGTTAGCTGAGCCGCAGACTCACCTTCAAGCAGCGCTTCAATCAGCTCAAGCTGGAACTGACGAAGGGTTTGTAGACATTCATGCGCAATACGACCATCTTTGTCGAGCGCTTCAACAAACTCAATCAAGCGGTTAGTTGTTTTACCCGCAGCCGATACCACGACCAAGTCAGTAGATGACGAGTATTCTCTAAGAATATTGACCACGCGTTGGTAACACTCAGGGTTCGCTAAACTGCTGCCACCAAATTTATGTAGCTGGCGAAAGGTTGTCATTATTAAACCTCCCCTTCTGCGATAAAGCCTTGTGTTTTTTCAAACGCTTGCTTGAGATCATCAATCAAGTCTTCTGCATCTTCAAGGCCAACAGAAAGGCGCAGTAATTGTTGAGAAACACCCGCTTCTGCTAAGGCTTCTTCGCCCATAGCACGGTGAGTCATCGACGCTGGGTGACAAATCAGGCTTTCAACACCGCCCAATGATTCAGCCAAAGAAAATAGCTCTAATTTATCCACAAAATATTTAAGTGCTTCAAAAGATCCCGAAAATTCAAAGCTCAGCATGGAACCAAAGCCCAACTGCTGTTTCTTCGCGATCTCGTGACCCGGATGTTCAGGAAGGCTTGGGTGGTAAATCGTACCCACCAGATCTTGTTGTTGCAGAGCCGTCAGAATTTCACGTGAGCTCTCTTCGTGAACGCGCATACGTGCACCTAGCGTACGAATACCACGTAGCGTCATGTAGCTATCAAATGGTGTGCCGGTTGCACCAATACAGTTACCCCACCATGATAGCTCTTCAGCGTGCTCTTCAGTTTTAGTGACCACAACGCCGCCAATAACATCTGAGTGTCCGTTGATGTATTTAGTGGTTGAGTGGATAACAAAATCCGCACCCAGCTCTAAAGGCTTTTGGAACACAGGCGTCAAAAACGTGTTGTCGACAGCAACCAGAGCACCTACTTCTTTCGCTTTACGGCAAGTTTCTGCAATATCAACCACACGAACCAATGGATTCGATGGCGTTTCGATTAAGATTAACTTTGGCTTAAGCGCGATCGCCGCATCCAGTGCAGCTTGATCCGATTGATCAACAAACAGAACTTTGAAGTCACCTTTGAGTGAGCGTGTGTTAAACAGACGGTAAGTACCGCCATAGCAGTCGTGCGGTGCAATAATAAGATCATCGCCACCTAAGAAAGCGGATACCCATAAGTTAAGTGCCGACGTACCGCAGTTAGTGACAACCGCGCCTTTGCCTGATTCAAGCTCAAACAGTGCCGTTTCTAATAGACCGCGGTTTGGGTTACCAGAACGGGTATAATCATACTTTGGCACTTCACCAAAAGCGGGAAACCCATAGTTAGTCGAAAGATAAATAGGTGGGACAACGGCATGGTGTTGCGTGTCTGACTCGATGCCAGTACGTACTGCGATGGTTGCTGGCTTCCGGCTGCTCATAGGTGCTTCCTTACAAGTTTTGCGTCTGAGAATCACAGCTGCTTGTCGGCATTTTGTGGCTGTGTTAGATATATGTTACTCACTTTACTTTCATAAACGTGAGACGTCAACACTTCTGGACGTCTATATGTCTTTGCTTATGGCAGTAAATCCCGCTAAAATCAGCACTATTAATTTATTCTAACAACTAAAGTGATGAAGGTACGCAATGGCCGACTGGAATGGTGAATACATAAGCCCATATGCTGAGCATGGAAAGAAAAGCGAACAAGTAAAGAAAATTACAGTTTCTATCCCTCTAAAAGTGTTAAAGGTTCTTACTGACGAGCGCACTCGCCGCCAGATCAATAACCTACGCCATGCAACAAACAGTGAGCTACTGTGCGAAGCCTTTCTACATGCGTACACAGGCCAACCACTGCCAACGGATGAAGACCTTCGTAAAGATCGTCCAGACGACATCCCGACTGAAGTCAAAAAACTGATGACAGAGATGGGCATCGAGTTCGAAGCGTTTGACGAAGAATAAAAACAACTCAGTCACCGCCTTCATTATTGATTCGCTATAGCTGAACCCTATTTGTCACATCACCCACTACGTTATCTGTAGCTGCGCTGTGAATGATAGACATAAAAAAACCGACTCCTATGAGTCGGTTTTTTATTATTCTTTTTCGCTCAATAGAGCAACAGCTATTAAGCTATTAAGCTATTAAGGCATTAAGGCATTAAGCCATATAGTTAGCAGGCATCTCAATTCGAGCAACGCCAGACTCAACAGCCGCTTCAGCAACTGCTTTTGCAACACGAGGAAGCAGACGCGGGTCCATTGGCTTAGGAATGATGTAACCCTTACCGAACTCCAGTGCAGTCTCGCCCGCAGCTGCCAGTACTTCAGCTGGAACTTCTTCTTTTGCTAGTTCACGAATCGCTTTAACCGCCGCTAGCTTCATTTCGTCATTGATTTCGCTCGCACGCACGTCTAGTGCACCACGGAAAATGAATGGGAAACAAAGTACGTTGTTTACTTGGTTAGGGTAATCACTACGGCCAGTACCCATGATTAGGTCAGAACGAACTTCATGTGCAAGCTCAGGTTTGATCTCTGGATCTGGGTTTGAACATGCAAACACAACAGGCTTATCAGCCATCAGCGTAAGTGCCTTAGCTGGTAGCAGATTAGGACCCGATACACCCAAGAACAGGTCAGCGCCTTCGATAACATCTTCAAGCGTGCGCTTGTCGGTGTTATTTGCGAACAGCTCTTTGTATTCATTCAAGTCATCACGACGAGTGTGGATCACACCTTTACGGTCAAGCATGTAGATCTTCTCACGCTGAGCGCCACACTTAATCAGTAGCTCCATACAAGCAACCGCTGCTGCGCCAGCACCTAAACAAACGATCTTACACTCTTCCAGTTTCTTACCTTGAAGCTCGATCGCGTTAAGCATACCCGCTGCCGTTACAATCGCAGTACCGTGTTGATCATCATGGAAAACAGGTACATCACAACGCTCAATCAGGCGACGCTCGATTTCAAAACAGTCTGGTGCTTTGATGTCTTCTAGGTTAATACCACCAAATGTATCTGCGATATTCGCAACCGTATCAACGAACTCATCGATTGTGCGGTGTTTTACTTCAATATCGATAGAATCTAAACCAGCAAAACGCTTAAACAGTAGCGCTTTACCTTCCATGACCGGTTTAGAAGCAATAGGACCAAGATTACCTAAGCCAAGAATTGCAGTACCGTTAGAGATAACTGCAACCATGTTGCCTTTACCTGTGTACTTATAAACGTTATCGACATTCTGTGCGATCTCGCGAACAGGCTCAGCTACGCCAGGGCTGTATGCCAGTGCTAGGTCTTCTGCAGAGTTTGCAGGCTTCGTCAGTTCTACGGCAATTTTGCCTGGAATTGGGAACTCATGATAATCAAGAGCTTGCTGACGGAATTGTTCTTGAGGCGATAATTCTTGAGGGGATTGATCTTGGCGGCTGTCTTCAGACATAGGTGTAGGTTCCTAGGATATTATTATTTGGGGGATCTTGTTCATGTTAATGGATGTACTTCAAAGTTCCTAGGTGGTTGAAGCATCTGTATCATTAAAAAACGAGATTTCACTACTAATAAGACCAGTGGGCAGTTGAAATTACTGTCGCCTGCTCAACTTTAGAGCGAATTTCGAGGAAGGAGTGTTGGGGTAAGCGATGAAATAAAATTTACGCCAGTAACCTACCACTTTAAATGAGCTAATAATGAAATACGATTCAGTATTTTTTCAAATTTAAGGCAACAAAAAAGGACACCGAAGTGTCCTTTTTATGTCTAAATAGCGAGAATTACTTC
>NZ_JBFRSN010000477.1:0-602 GCF_041473595.1 Vibrio sp. 10N.222.46.A1 | reverse complement strand
CGTCTGCACACATCTCGCAGCCGTAAGAGCGAATACGAGCGTACGATTACGTCAACAGAGCTTGAGATGAAAGCCTTAGCTAAGCGTCTTAAGAAAGTTCAGAAAGAGTACACAGAACTTCGTACCTTCGTTGTTGCAGCAAAAGCTGGCTGGTGCTCAGTACTTCGCTTAGCTCGTGAAAACGATGTTGAACGTCGTCTACACAAGCGTGAACTGGCTTACCTAACGGCGGGCGAGCTTCGCTCTATGTCGGATAAATCACTGGGTGCGCTACGTCTGGCTGTGGCTGACAATGACGACCTACGTGACTCGCTGCGTCTATCGGAAGACAACGCACATCCAGAGCGTAAGGTTTTGTTCTACATCGCAGTTTACCAACACCTTCGTGAGCGTATTCGCCAAGACATCATTCATACGGATGATCCGGTTGAAGCAATCGAAGAGATGGAAGTTGAGCTAGCTCGACTAACAGAAGAACTGACGCAGCGTGAAAACCGCTTGGCGATCAGCTCTGAGTCGGTAGCAAGCATCATCAAGAAAACGATTCAGCGCGAGCAGAACCGTATTCGAATGCTGAACCAAGGTTTGTCTAACATCTACTT
>NZ_JBFRSN010000476.1:0-285 GCF_041473595.1 Vibrio sp. 10N.222.46.A1 | reverse complement strand
ATGTGTGCAGACGCTCTTGAAGCTCGTCACGACGACGTACAGCACGCTCTTCAGCGCCTTCGTCAGCGTTTACGCCGAACTCTTGTAGCTCTTGTTTAAACTCTTGAACCGTTTCTTGCTTCGCTTGATGTGAGCTCTTCAGTGCCGCCAATACTTGGTTGTATTGGTTCATCTGTTCGCGAGCTTGCTTCAAGCCATCGCGGCCTTTGGTTCTTGCTTGTTCAGCTTGAACCAACTTCGCTTTTAACTGCTCGCTCAGTTCACTGCTCTTGTTAAGCAAATCAA
>NZ_JBFRSN010000475.1:844-1321 GCF_041473595.1 Vibrio sp. 10N.222.46.A1 | reverse complement strand
TCTGTTGGGGTAGAGTAATAGTGGACTTTATCCATGGTACAAAAAAGCTTGGTCAAATAGTCATCAATTCAACCAAGCTTATCTTCGTATTAAGGGATTGTCTTGTAAAAAACGATCAGTGTTACTGCTTAGCGCGTTTGTTCTTTCTGTTGTTACGCAGACCGTCAAAGCTGAATATCACCAACGCTCCCCAAATAAAGGCGAAGGTAATCGCTTTGTCACTGGTAAACGCTTCGCCATAAATCAGCACCGCTAACAAGAACATTAAGCTTGGTCCAATGTACTGGAAGAAGCCGAGGGTCGATAGCTTCAAGCGTGTTGCAGCGCCAGTAAAGCACAGCAGTGGAATGGTGGTAATAACACCAGCCGCAACCAATAATAGATTGAGTTGCATCGGGTTCATTGAGAAGTCCGAGGTTGGGCTATCAGCAATAAATAGTAGGTACGTTGCTGCGAGAGGCAACATAACCAGAGTCT
>NZ_JBFRSN010000475.1:0-192 GCF_041473595.1 Vibrio sp. 10N.222.46.A1 | reverse complement strand
GCAACATAACCAGAGTCTCAATGAACAAACCTGTTTGCGCTTCTAAGCTCACCTTTTTACGCAGTAAGCCATAAAAACCGAAGCTAAAGGCTAGGGCAATGGCGACGATCGGCACTGAACCGAAGGCAATTAATTGGATCAATACGCCAATCGCAGCAAGAGCCACTGCAAACCATTGCAGCTTACGTAAGC
>NZ_JBFRSN010000474.1:0-3889 GCF_041473595.1 Vibrio sp. 10N.222.46.A1 | reverse complement strand
AGGAAAAATACAGCTTAAATGAACCTAAAGCAACTAAGCGAATAAGAGTGTTATCAACTCCTATTCGCTTAGTTTTTATATTATCTATTAAGAGTATTACTTAGCGATACTTTCTAACATTTCAACTAGCTCACTCTCTGTTGCTGGTTCATGAGCGAGCTCAATGACTGCTGAAGCGCCACCTTTTAGCATATAAGCTTGAGTTCCACAGTGGTCATAATGGAACCACTTACCATCAACACACACATCGGTATAACATCTTGGGTCTTGTTTGAGTTCCATAGTAATTTCCTTATTAACATTTGCCTAACGTTTTTCATGCTAGTTGGTCACAACTTGGTGCGATTTGATCTGAATCAATTTAATATGTAATTGATGATTTGATTATTAAATAGGAGATGTGCGTCTTGAACTGTCGAAGCCGATAAAGAGACCGCCTCTGACGATTAATGCGTTCAAAGGTCATGATTCCAATTCGCAGCTCTGCTTCTTTTGCTTGCCACGTGACGCTTTTCTACATACGCTAACCACTCTCTTAATCCCTATACAAATGTGATTGTGTTGGAAAATGACTAATATCTTTATCGTTGTAATTGTTCTGGTTGTGTTCTTTTACTTTATTCAAAACTATCTAGTAAAAAATGATGACACCAAAGATCATGCTTATCAAAAGAAAGGCTCGTTAATGTCGGCGCAACAAGCGACCTTCTATAACGCACTCAAATCCGCAGTGGGTAACCATGGGGAAGTATTTGCTAAAGTGAGCATGTCTAACATTGTTGCCCCCGCTAAGGCGAACAATAAAAAGAATTGGTTTATTGCGAACAACAAAATCTCACGCAGTTATTTTGACTTTGTAGTGTGCGACCCGCGAACGTTAGAGCCACGCGTAATCATCGAATTGGACAATGGAAAAGAGCTGAATAAAGGAAAGGTTGATCGCGAGAAGCTATTGATGCACGTTTGTAAATCGGCTGGCCTTCCACTTATTGGCGCTTCAATTAAGCACAGTTATCAAGTGAGCCGTTTGAAGAGGTTACTGGCAGCACACATCGATTTGATTGAGCCATCTAAAGAAGTTCGATTCTGTAAGAAATGTAGCAGCCCTATGATCATCAAGCTGGCAAGCCATGGCGATTATAAAGGCCGACGTTTCTTTACTTGTAGTCGTCAACCTAACTGTACTTATACCGAGAACTACAACGTCGTATTCGATATGGACGAAGATTCTAACTAATACCTTGCGCCGAAGTGCTCATTAAAGGGAGAAAAGACGCGAAGCATGCTGATGTCTGTAATCATCGAAGTTGAACTTAAATGTGATCTACTTCAAGCCATTGATCTGCTTTGTGTTTAAATTTTATTCTGATTGTTGTTTTTAAAAGCAAACAAACAGTTTTGTGCAAATTTGTTCTTGCACGCATCCAAATCACTCGCTATTATCCATCTCGTTCTGAAGCGTTAGCCACTTAATAAAGCGGTTAGATAAGTTTCACTCATTGCCCGCTTAGCTCAGTTGGTTAGAGTACTTGCATGACATGCAAGGTGTCACTGGTTCGAGTCCAGTAGCGGGCACCACATTATACGAAAGAGCCCACCTAGTGTGGGCTTTTTTGTGCCTGTAATTCCTTGTTTTATCAGGCTCTTAGCCATTTTTTGGTCCCAAGAGGTCCCGTGATGTGTTGTAAAATCCACCGTTTAAAGTAATCTCTGAAGTAGTCTTTTAAGATCTAAGCAATTTCGAGGTTACTTCAGGGGGTTACGATGGCGAAAAAAGTACAGCCTTTAACGGCAACTCAAATCAAACAAGCAAAGCCTAAAGAGAAAGAATATAATTTAGGTGACGGTGATGGATTATCATTGAAGATTAAGCCTATAGGAACAAAACTATGGCGTTTCTCTTACTATCATCCCATTTCACGAAAGCGCTTGAACCTAGCCTTAGGTAAGTACCCTGACGTCTCACTAGCCAAAGCAAGAACCAAAGCGATTGAGGCAAGAGAACTACTCGCTGATGGTATTGACCCGAAAGAGCACCGTGATACGACTCTCAGAGAAAAACAGTTAGAATTGGCGAATACGTTACAGTCGGTATTTGATGACTGGATTGAAGTGAAAAGAACAAGCGTCAAAGAGCAAACGGCTAAGAAGCTAAAGCAACGAATTGAGAAGTACCTCTTACCTGATCTTGGTAAGTTCCCCCTTGGTGACATTACGGCACCACAAGCGATAAAAACAATTAAACCCATTGCGAATCAAGGTAAATTAGAAACAGTAGGGCGTTTGTGTCGTAACCTCAATGAGATAATGACCTTTGCAGTCAACACGGGTGTGATTGAACACAACAAGCTTGCTGGCATTGGTAAAGCATTTGAGACTGCTAAGGTAACCAACCAAGCTTCGTTAGCCCCTGATGAGCTTCCAGAGCTTCTCAAAACAATCAACTACGCATCCATTAAACCCATCACTCGCTGCTTGCTAGAATGGCAACTTCATACCATGACAAGACCGACTGAAACGGCTGGGGCACGTTGGGATGAAATTGACAGAGAAAAGATGCTTTGGGTCATTCCTGCTGAACGAATGAAAAAGGGAAGAGTTCATACTGTTCCTTTAACAAAACAAACTTTAGACCTATTAGAGACGATTGATTTCATCACGGGTGAGAGTGAATACCTTTTCCCTGCTGACAAAAGTAACAAAAATCACATCAACAAAGAGACAGCAAATAAAGCATTGGTACGAATGGGCATGAAGGGTAGGCAAACTTCTCACGGTTTGCGCGCATTAGCCAGTACCACCTTAAATGAGCAAAACTTCGATCCAGATATTATAGAAGCCGCACTTTCTCATGTGGATAGAGACAAGGTAAGAAGCGCATATAACCGCACTGATTACCTTGAACACCGTAAAGTTCTCATGGCGTGGTGGAGTGATCATATCGAAGAAGCTGCTTCGGGGAGCTTGTCGATGAGTGGTAAAAAGAGCCTGAAGGTTGTGAGTTAATAGGTACATGTAATTTGATTTCAGTAAACTCATGTTACACTGTAACACACGTTCTTCACTGAATTTAGAAGTCGGGCAGGGATTGGCATAGGGTACGGTTTTTCTATGGTGCATATAACCTAAATAATTTCAGACATATGTCATTTAAGTGAAATCCACTCACTTGTAAGGTGTCAATATGCCAAACGTAACCACTCGCTTAATTCGTCTCAATGAAGTACTAGTAATGACTGGCTTATCAAGGTCGGGAATGTATCGCTCTATAGAAAAACAGCAGTTTCCATCACAGGTGCCAATTGGAGATAGGGCCGTCGCATGGGTAGAAAGTGAGGTTCAAGACTGGGTCCGCCAAAGAGTGCTAAACAGGTAAAATTAAATATTGGAGAGCTTTATAGCTCTCCAAGCATGCTATAGAAGCTTAGAGAATTGTGTGGCTTTATTTTTTTTATCTTCTTCAATGCTTCTCATTAATTCTTCAGATTTACTAGCAAACTGATTGGTCATCAAAGTGATTACCTGGTTGATGGGCATGTCAAATTGTTTGGAAAGCTGATGAAGCTGGATTGATACCGTTTCGTCAACAACGATATTTAAGGTTTTTTTGTTTTCCCTTGTGGTTTTTTCCCTATATTTCTTCTGCGACCATGCTCTTTTGAAGTTCATCATGATCAGTTTTTTTTCAGCGTTGCTAATATCTAGTGAATGAAAAATAGCCGGAACGACTTTAGTGTGACTTTCATTGATGTTCATTACGTTTGGCAATTTAGCAACGATGCTCTTTACTGAGGATATTTTGGGAAAATAGTCAACTACCCACGCCACCTGGTCATTATTTTTATCATCAAGCCAGTTAAATTTAAACACTTCTGATGAGCTGTAGTAC